>JBAQHS010000075.1:0-2193 GCA_049288455.1 Gaiellaceae bacterium
GTGTACTCGAGCACGTAGCCCTGGCCGCCCGCGACCCCGAGCCTGCCGATCGCGGCCAGCACGAGGTCCTTCGCCGAGAGGCCGAACGGCAGGTCGCCCTCGAATGCCACCCGCATCGTCTTCGGCAACGCCTGCGGCAGCGTCTGCGTCGCAAGCACGTGCTCGACTTCGGAGGTTCCGATGCCGAACGCGAGCGCGCCGAACGCGCCATGCGTCGAGGTGTGGCTGTCACCGCAGACGATCGTCATGCCGGGCTGGGTGACGCCGAGCTCGGGGCCGATCACATGGACGATGCCCTCGCGCCCGCTGCCGGTCGCATAGAGCTGCACCCCAAAGGCCTCGCAGTTCGCTCGCAGCGCCTCGAGCTGCGCGCGCGCAAGCGGGTCGGTGATCGGGCCGTCGACCGTCGGCACGTTGTGATCCATCGTCGCGAGTGTCAGGTCGGGCCGCCGCACGGCGCGGCCGGCGGCGCGGAGCCCGTCGAACGCCTGCGCGCTCGTCACTTCGTGGACGAGGTGCAGGTCGACGTAGAGAAGCGTCGGCGCACCTTCCGGCGCCTCGACGACATGCGCGTCCCAGACCTTGCGAAAGAGCGTTGTCCCGCTCATCGTGCGACCTCGGCGGCGTACGAGCCGAAAAGGCGCAGCTCCCGCGTCAGCGCGCGCAGCTCGAGCAGGGCGGGCCGCACCGATGAGTCGAAGACGTGCCCGTCGAGCACGACGTCGAACCGGTAGCGCCACGGCGAGTTCGGCAGCGGCCGTGAGACGAGTTGCACGAGGTTGACGTTGTTGCGCGCGAGCGGGCCGAGCGCCCGGAAGAGCGCGCCGGGTTGATGGTCCGTGACGAACGAAAGCGCCGTCCGCCACCCGTCGCCGCTCCCGAGCTGCGTGTAGGGCGCGAGCGCGACGAATCGTGTGAACGCACCCGGGCTGTCGCCGACGTCGTCGGCGAGGATCTCGAGCCCATACGCGGCCGCTGCCTCGCGGCTCGCGATCGCGACGTGCGTCGGGTCGCCGGCATCCACGACGGCCCGCGCTGCGTCGGCCGTCGTCGCATGCGGGACACAACGCACGTCTCGCCCGGCGAGCAGCTCGCGGCACTGGTCGAACGCCGCCGGATGCGACCAGAACGACGTGGCGTCCTCGAGGCGAGAGCCCGGCAGGCCGAGCACGCAGTGCCGGATCGGCAGCGTCGCCTCGCGGACAATCGACAGGGCCGAGCCGTAGAGAAGATCATGGGTCTCGGCGATCGGGCCGACGAGCGAGCTCTCGATCGGCAGCACCCCGAGCGTCACTTCCGCCGCGGTCGCAGCCGTGATCACCGCCGAGAAGCTCGGCAGGTCGACCGAGATCGCAGCGTCGGGCACGAGCACCGAGGCGGCGGCGTCACTGTGACTGCCGGGTGGCCCCGGATAGCCAACGGTCACGCCGGCGTCCATGCACCCTCCTTGGCCGAGAGCGTCTGCTCGAGCGACGCGAGGACAGCGTCGCCGAACGCGGTCGTGGTCGCGGTTCCGCCGAGATCGCGCGTCGGTGTCGAGACGAGCGTCGCATCGACCGCGGCATCGAGCGCCGCAGCGAGATCGGGCCGTGCGAGGCCGTGCTCGAGCAGCAGCGCAACCGAGCGAAGCATCGCGGCCGGATTTGCCGATCCGGTACCTGCGATGTCGGGCGCGGAGCCATGCACGGGCTCGAAGATCCCCGGTCCGCCGTCGCCAAGGCTCGCGGATGCGGCAAGCCCGAGGCCCCCTGTCACAGCGGCGGCGATGTCGGACAGGATGTCACCGAAGGTGTTCTCGGTCACGACGACGTCGATGCTCTCGGGCGAGGACACGACCTCCATTGCGAAGCTGTCGACGAGCGCGTGGCGCAACTCGACTTCGGGAAACTCGGCCGCCACCTCGGTGACGACGCGACGCCACATCCGCGAGGTGTCGAGGACGTTCGCCTTGTCGACCGAGACGAGCGAGCCGCCCCGGCCTGCCGCGATCGCGAACGCACGCCGGGCGACGCGCTCGACCTGAGACGGGTGGTACTCGCAGGTGTCGAACACCGTGCCGTCCTCGCGAACGCCACGCGCGCCGTAGTAGAGGCCGCCGACAAGCTCGCGCACGATCACGAGGTCGACATCGCCCTGGCGGGCGGGCCGCAGGTTCGCGTAGACGTCCAATGCCTTGCGTATGCCGATCAGCCC
>JBAQHS010000076.1:0-4163 GCA_049288455.1 Gaiellaceae bacterium
GAGTTCGGCGGGTAGGCGGCCGAGACGGTCACGTAGACCTTGCAGTTCGAGCCCGAGACACAGGTGGGAGCCGAGGCGAGCTCGACGGTGTAGCTGTCGAGTGCGGGCACGGGCGGCGTCCCGGGCGGCCCGAAGGGGCACGGGTTGTTGAAGTTGAGCGCGAAGCACCCGCCCTCGTAGATCGTGCTGTTGCCGTCGCTCTCCTTGATGATCACGCCGCCCTGGTTGGCGCGCGCGACGCTCAGGTCGAGCCCGTCGGCGACGATGCCGTTGTAGTTCGGGTCGGCCGAGGAGACGCCGTGGTTGATCGTCCCGCTCGTCCCGTCGATGTCGAGCGAGAACACGTCACCAGTGACGTCGCCGGCGACGTTGATCGCGTCGTTGCCGAGACCGCCGATGACACGCGTTGCGACGCCCGGCGCGGTCGACAGGACGTCGATCGTGTCGTCGCCTTCGAGTGCGTCGATCTCGAGCACCTCGATGTTGACGTACGTGACCGAGACGCCGACGCCGTAAATCGCCTTCGAAGTGACCACGATGTGGTCGGCGTACTCGGTGCCGAGGATGACGAGCTTGTCGAAACCGGCGCCGCCGTCGACCGACACCGGCGCGTTCATGTTGTACTCGACCTGGTTCGTGCCGGAGCCGGTGCGGATGTCGCTCTCGGCGGCGGTCGAGAAGCCGGTGGTCAGCTTCGGCATCGCGATCTGGTCCTGCGCGTTGATCCAGACGATCTCGCAGTCGGGGGTCGTCGGATCTGGGTCACAGTCCTTACCGGTGACCGGGTTGCCGCCGTTCGTCTTCGTCTGTGCAAGCGCGAAGCCGCGGACCACGAACAGGTCGTTGTCATCGCCGCCCTCGAGCCTGAGCGCCGCCTGGTTCGAGTAGACCGTGAAGACGTCGTCGCCCTTGTCGCCGACGGCGACGAGCGGCTGCGAGGCCCCCGCGCTCAACCAGCCGCGGGTGGTCGCGACGGTGCCGAAGACGTCCTGCGGGTTGAGCGAACCACAGCTCGTGTCGTACGTGAGCGCCGTCACGTCATTCGGCGCGATACGCGGTGTGCAGTCAGGCGGCGCGTTGAACGAATCGCGCGCGAAGCCATAGATCTGGCCGATCTGGAAAGTGTCGTTGCCCATGCCGCCGTCGAGCGTCGTGATGGCGCTGTTGTCGTCGGTGGCGAAGTAGTCGTTACCGCCGAGACCGTTGACAATCAGCCGTCCGTTGATGGCGGTGTCGTAGTTGATCCGCTCGTAGTTCTGGTTGCGGAGCGCAGCGGAGCCGGTCGGGTCGGGGGTCGTGACATCGCCGAGCAGGAGCCCGATCGAGACGTTGTGGAGCGCAACGTCGCTCGTCGGCACCTGCTCGGTGGTGAGCGAGACGCCGGTCGGCAGGGTCTCCGCGAGGACGATGTAGGCGCCGCCGCCGCCGACGCTCGCGATCGTGTAGTCGCCCGCCCACACGCCGGCGTTGCCTGTGCTGTCGAAGTTGCCGAGGTGGATCCGCCGCCCGACGACGAAGTCGCTCGAGTTGAACGGTGTCCCGCTCGACGCCGTGAGCCTCCGCCCCGCCTCGCAACCGGCCGAGTAGCAGAGGGTGAGGCTCACGTTCGTCAGGTTCGCCGCCGGCGTCGCCGTGCCGAAGTTGCCGTGCAGCAGCGCGACGAACGCGGGCGTGTCGGCGATTTCGTTGGTCTGTGTGGACGTCGGCGTCGAGCCGATGAACTTCGAGGCCCGCAGCAGGAAGATGTCGTCGGTCGAGTACGGGTTGCCGTTGCTGTCATAGCCGCTGCCGGGGGCCAGGTTGCCGAGCGAGTCGAAGCCCGTCTGCGGGTTGTCGTAGCCGTTGACGATCAGCACGTCGGAGCCGTTGTCCGGGGCGCCCGTGTCGAGGACGTTGATGACGTAGTTGTGGCACGTCGCGCCGGCGCCACCGACCTGTACAGCTCCCTGGAAGCACGGCTGGCTGCCGGTCGTGTTGATCACGTAGGTGTCGGTGTTCGACTGCCCGTCGAGGGCGAGCGTGTGCCCGGCGGCCACGTTCATCGTCTGGAGCTGGTTGACGATCAGGTTGTCCTCGGAGTCGCTGTTCGGGGCAGTCCAGACGTTGAGGCAGCCGGTCGGGGCCGCAAGAGCGGAGTGCAACGTGCACGTCGGCGCGACCGCGCCATAGACGAGCGTGCGGCCGCCGAGCTGCGTCTGGTCGAACACGATCGTGTCGGTGTCGACGTTCCCGAAGATCCGTGTGACGTTGCAATCCCGCTCGGGGTTAATCTCGTCGATGCAGTCGGGCGCGCTGGCCGTGAGCGGGCCGGGCGTGATCGTGCCGTGCAGGTGCATCACGGAGCCGAAGCCGTTGTCGAGCTGGCCACCGGAGGAGAACGCGTCGTAGTCGCCGTGGATGTCGATCCACAGACCCGCGACGACCTTCGTGTTCTGCGCGATCCGCTCTGCGTCCGTCCGCTTGCTCGAGGAGGAGGAGAGGTTCGCGTCCGGATAGACCTGCGCGGAAACCGTGACTCCGCCGACGGAGGCTGCCGTCGTCAGGGCGCCCTTCTCGTAGAGGCGGAGCGTCGTCGTGCTCACGACTTCGGCGATGTGGTACGTGCCGTTGTTCACGCCCGCACCGGTGACGGTGATCTCCTGGCCGACCGAGAAGCCGACACCCGGCCAATAGGTCGAGTTGGAGGAGATCGTGTCGCCGGTGACGGTGTTCCGCGTGAAGCTGACCGTCCCGGTGAGGTCGGGCGACACCGTCCCGGTGAAGTCGGGCGACATCTGGAGGCCGCCGAGCGTGACGTTGTCGCCGACTCGCAGCAGGATCCAGCCGTGCTCGGCGTTGATCGACGGCGAGTCGATCGTGCCGTCGGTCAGCGGGTTCGAGACCACGATGTCGCGCTTGATGTTCAAGGCGCCCGCGTAGTCGATCAGGATCGCATCGCCGTTGTGCGTCGGCGCGACCGTGTCGGAGGCGTACGGCAGGATCAGGTTGAGGTCGTCGCCCTGCGTCGAATGCTCCCGCACCGTGAGCCGCACATTGCCGGTGTTCGCGAGGTTCGCGGTGTCCAGTGCCTGCGCGATGAGGACATTCAGCGCGCCCTTCGTCTCGGTGACGAAGATGTTGCTCCCGGCCACGATGCCGACCCGCCCGACGATCACCGTCGATGGGTGCTGCGTATCGCCCGCGCCGGAGTCGATCTTGAAATCGTTGCCGAACGAATCGGGCGGGCCACGCGCTCCGACGTCACCGCATTCGGGCACTGACGACGGGACTGAGCAGTAGGCGGCGAGGTCGATGTTGTTGGCCTCGACATTCGCCGGGCTGAATTGCGCGACGTCGCCGAGGCCGTTGAAGCGCGCGTCGCGGAGCGAGCCGTTCACTGCCACGAGCGAGGCGTCGCCGTTCGTGAGGATCCGGTCGACCTGCATGTCTCCCGTGGTCTGTGTGATGAACACGCCGAAGGTGCCGGTCGGGGCCCCGGGATCGGACTGCAGCGGAGCATCGATGCTCCAGACACCGTTGCGCTCGGACGCCGTGTCGGTCACGTTGAGCACACCGAGCGCACCGCCGTCCGCGTCGACGTGGATCTCGAGGAAGTTTCCGGGCACGCCCACGCCGCCGTGGCCGGAGGTCGCACCGGGATCGCCATGCAGGTTCGGGGCGCCCGTGTTGTCGCCGGCGGTCATGGTGATGTTGCGCCCGACCACGTCGGCCTTCGTATCGATCGCGTCGGAGGCGGTCTCGGTGACGTCCAGGTCGGCGTCGAGGATCGCGCCGGGCGAGTAGAGCGTGACGTCGTCGTTCGTCGACTGGATCTGGGCGACGCGCAGGTCGCCGCGGTTGGCGCTGCCCGTGCCGTCGCGCGACTTCTCGGTGACGATGATGAAGCCGTTGGTGTGGATGTGGATGTCACCGCTCTGCTTGTGGACGTCCGTGTACGCCTCGATGTTGATCGGCGTCGTGCCGAACGGGTCGGCCGCGTCGAGGACGACGTCGCCCTGCGGTCCCGTCGCGCCGACGTCGACGATGATGAAGTTGTAGGTGCTCGCTACTTCGGTCTCGGCGTCATTCGCGAAGGCGCCGAGCTCGTACTTCGGGTTCGGGCAGCCGGTCGGGTAGTAGCAGCGCGTGAAGTCCGGGTAGTAGAACGTGACGTAGAACACCCC
>JBAQHS010000077.1:0-3182 GCA_049288455.1 Gaiellaceae bacterium
GCCGGGCAAGGTGCGCGACATTCCCGCGCAGCGCGGTCAGCGGTGTGCGCAACTCATGCGACGCGTCCGCGAGGAACCGCCGCTCCTGCTCGCGTGATCGATCGAGGCTGTCGAGCATCGCGTTCAGGGTCGAGGCGAGCGCGCCTACTTCGTCGGCGCGATGGGGATCGGGCAGGCGTCGCTTCGAGTCACCGGTACGTTCGATCTCCTTCGCTGCGCGAGCGAGCCGAGCAAGCGGATTCAGCGCGCTGCGCATCAACAGTGCGACGGCGAACGCGCCGATCAGGGCCGCGACGAGCGCGGCAAGCACGGTCGCGACGCGCAGCGCTCGAACGGTGTCGGAGATCTCGGCCGTGGACGCGGCGATGATCGCTGCGCCTCCGGCGGCGGGACCGGAGACGTCGGCGAGCGGAACTGCGTACACGCGCAGCTCCTCGTCGCCAAATCGGATCGTGCGATAGCGGGCCGACTCCCCGGCGATCGTTTGCCGCGCGAGGGAGCTCGGCAGGACTCGCCCGCCGAGGGAGAGCGAACGGGCGACGATGCGGCCGCGCCGGTCGACGACCTCGACCATCGCCTGCGTGGCCCCGACCGGCGAGTCGAGCGAGCCCGGCGTCGTCAGCAAAGCCGGCGCCGAGGCCGAGAGTTGCGCGACTGCAATCGCACGCGAGCGCAATGTCGTGTCGAGGCTTCGATGGAGATGGCGGGCGACGACGACGTCGACGACCGAGCCGAGCACGACCACGGCGATCATCGTCGCGAGTGCCGCGGCGAGGATCGACCGGACGCGGACGCTCATCGTCCGACCACGAACCCCACGCCACGGATCGTCTCGATCACGGGGGGGTCGCCGAGCTTTCGCCGCAGGTTCGAGACGTAGCGGTCGACGACGTTCGCGGTCGCAGCGCCCTGCCAGAGCTCGGCGACAGCCTGCTCGCGGGTGACGACGCGGCGCGAATGGCGAAGCAGCAGCGCGAGGAGATCCGCCTCGCGCGCGCTCAACGGCACCGGGCGTCCGGCACGGTAAGCGACGCGCTTTCCCGCCTCGAGGGTGACGTCGCCGAACGCGAGCAGCTCCTCGGGCTCCTTGCCGCGCCGAAGCAGCGCCCGAATCCGGGCGAGCAGCTCGTCGGTCGCAAACGGCTTCACGAGGTAGTCGTCTGCGCCGGCGTCGAGGCCGGCGACGCGATCGGCGACTGCGTCGCGCGCGGTGAGGAGCAGCACGGGCGTCGCGAGGCCCTTCTCGCGCAGACGCCGGCAGACCGCCAGGCCGTCGAGCCCCGGGAGCCCGACGTCGAGCACGACGAGGTCGGGCGTCGAGCGCTCGACCGCGGCGAGAGCCTGCCCCCCGTCGGCGGCGGGCTCGACGACGTAACCGGCAGCCGCAAGCGTCCGGCCGAGCATGCGCAGGATCGGCGCGTCGTCGTCGACGACCAGAATCGCGGCATCAGCCACGCGCTCAGGTTACGGCAGCCGAGCGTCCCCTCCGGCCACCTTCGACGGCAGCCGCCGTGACGGACGGCAGCCGCCGTGTCGGAAGTGCGAAATGAGTGTGCCGATTGTGTGCCTCGACCTGGCACCCGCGGACGGTCGCCGGGCACACTGGGCGCGCAAACCGCTTCGGATCACCCTCCCCGGCGGGCGGTTGCGCGCGCTCAGGCGTTGTCGCTCGCCCACGCCGCGAGCAGCCCGCGGTAGTGCGCGACGAAGTGCTCGTGCTCGTGCTCCGGGAACTGCGCACGGACGGTGCCGACGAGCAGTTCGTCGAACGCACTCGAGGTGAACCACGCGTGCGCGACCTCGTCGAGCCGCTCGAGGTACGTCGCGCAGAACTCGTCGTAGGCCTCGACCTGAAAGTAGTCGTCAGCGAGCTCGCGATACTTCGCAAGCTTCTGCTCGTACGAGAGATCCTTCCGGTCTCCCCACTCGAAATAATCGCGCGAGTTCTGGTTGATCCGCATCTCACGACGCGTGACGGCGCAGAACGCCGACCACCGGACAAGCGCCTTGATCGCCCACGGGAAGTAGTAGTGGAGCGAGGTGAGCGCCACGTCGGGCGAAGCGTTCGCGTAGTCGATCGGATAGGCGATGCCGTCCTTCACGATCGTCTCGCACGAGTTGAACTCCCAGCGGAAGAACGCGTTCACGAGCCTCGAGATCGAGATGATCTCCTCGCCGAGCTCGGGCGACAGGAAGTCGTGCTTGACCTCGTAGCGCGCGTGCATCGGCTGCGACGGGTCGAACCACATCGACATCGTCTCGGCACCGATCGAGAGCGAGCGAACGAAGACGTCGAAGCCTTCGAGCGCCGCCTGCAGATGCATCATCCGCTCGCCCGAGTCGTCGTAGTTCGCGCGCAGCTCCTCGACCGAGCCGACACGCGACACTCCGACCCACTGGCCGCCGTCGAACGGCTTCATGAAGAGCGGAAAGCCGATGTGCTCGCCGATCGACTCGAGATCGAACGGCGCGTTGTAGCGCTCCGCCGTCGGCTGAAAGCGCTCGTTCGTCGGCGGCACCTTGTGCGGAATCAGCCAGGTGTCCGGCACGCGAATCCCGAGGCGCATGAGCGCGCAGTAGGCCGAGTGCTTCTCCATCGCCTGGAAAGTGAACGGGTTGTTCAGCAGGTAGACGTCGTCCATCAGCGAGACCTTCTTCAGCCACGCGCGCGGAAGGTCGTACCACCACGCGAGCCGATCGATCACGAGCGCGTAGCGCGGCTCGTAGCGAAGGTCGAACGGCTCGTTGAGGATCCGCTCGGTTCTAATCGTGTGACCGTCGACGGGCCCGAGGCCCGCGACGAGCGCCTCGAACGACGTGGGCCAGTCCTCCTCGGTGCCGAGGAGCAGGCCGATCGTGTGCTCAGCCATCGCGCATCACAGGAACCGGGGAAGATGATGAGCGATCTGGCGCCGCCATGACGGCCAGTCGTGCGGCACGTCGTGCCCCCAGAGATCGACCTCGTGCCGAATGCCCTTCGCAGCGAGGATCGAGCCGAAGTGCTTCGTCGAGGCGAGCGCACCGGTCGTGTCCTCCCACTGGCCCTGGCCGCAGACGAGCAGCAGCGAGGCCCGTGCCCGCAGCCACTCGAGATGGTCGCCGTGCATGTGCGCCACGTAGTCCACGGGGTTGTTGAAGTACACGGACTCACCGCGCTCGCCGCCGCCCTGCACCGAGACGTC
>JBAQHS010000078.1:0-3701 GCA_049288455.1 Gaiellaceae bacterium
GACGACCACGTTGCGCCGTCGGGGCTCTGCGACGGATCGGGAACGGCCTTCGCCAGGCCGACGCCGATCGCAAGCGCGCTCGTGCCGGCCTTGACGATGAAGCCGTTCGGGAGCACCGCACGAAGCGTGAACGCCGTGTTGCACGGCACGGGCGCGGTCAGGTGGTAGTGGACGACGTCACCTGTGCCCGCGAACTGCTGGAAGCCCGCGAACGGCCAGGACTCCCACGGCAGGTTCTCGAGCCCGATCAGGCCGACGGAAAACGCGTTGAAGTTGATGCCGGCGAGAGGCGAGACGGTCGTGCCGGTCTTGGGGAACGACAGATCGGCGAAGGTCGCCGTCGACTTCATCGCACCAGCCGCAGACGCCTCGGCGAGGGTCTTCGTGAAACACACATTTCTCGAGGTGAACCTCGTGCAGTCGACGACGGCGTCCGGGTTGTAGAGAGCGCCGACGAGGATCGACCCGATCGCCGTCAGCGAGAGCGACGAGTTGGGAATCGGGCTGTTCGGAATCGGCGAGTTCGGAATCGGCGAGTTCGGGATCGGGCTGTTCGGGATCGGCGTCACGGGCGGACCGGGGTCGCTGATGTCACCGACCGTGAGTTGGCCGAGCCTCGCGATCTCGGCGTCGTCGAGCAATCCGGCGACGTCGAGGCCGAGCACGGTCGTGGTGTTGACGTCGAAGTCCGAGCACCCGGGAGCCTTGCCGAGCTCGACGCACCAGTTGTCCTGCGTATTCGGCGGGATCCACTTCAACTTCGTCGCGCCGTACAGGAAGGACGTGAACCGCGCGCCGCGCAGCAACGTGTTCTGCAACTGCAGCGCTCCGAGCTTGAGGCTGTTGAAGCGTGTCAGCGCCGCCGAGTCGGCGAAGAGGTCGGCGAGCGTCAGGCTCGTCACCGGTACGCCGGCATGCGGATCCGGCGCAACGAAGATCGCGTTCCAGTCGATCGGGATCGACGAGAGCAGCACGCTCGAGAGCAGTGCCGTCGGGATGCCGTCGAGCCCGGAGTTCGCAATGGGCGAGTTCGGAATGGGCGAGTTCGGAATCGGCGAGTTCGGGATCGGGCTGTTTGGAATCGGCGAATTCGGGATCGGCGCCGCGCCGACGCCCGAGTTCGGGATAGGACTGTTCGGGATCGGCGCAAACGCGAACGCTCCGAGGAGCGACGGCGGCACCGACGCAAGCGGTACGTTCGCCGCTCCGGCGGGCACCGAGGGCTCGTCGGCGGTGAGGCTCAGATTCGCGAGCACGTTCGCCGCAGTCACGGCGACGCAGGCCGAGAACTCGGACGTGCTGCCGTTCGAATCGGTTGCGGTCGCCGTGATCACCTGGCCCGCTACGACCGCAGCCGCCGCAGGCCCCGTCAGCGTCGCGTTGAAACTGCCCGGCGTGGCGCCGAGTTTCACCTGGCGGGCGCCGAGGTAGGTCGCGCCCTCGCCGTAGTTCACACCGTCGTTGGTCTGGTCGCAGGACGAACTGGCGAAGAACTCGATCGTGTAGGCCGCATTCGGCACCGAATCGAGTCCATAGGCAACGTCCACCGAGCTCCCGTCGGCCGATGCGCTGGCAACGGTCGGGAAGTTCTGCAGCCCATTCGGCCCGGTGTCGCCGTCTCCCGGGTCGTTCGGGGTCGTGCCGTCATCAACGAGGTCGATCCCCAGCCCGCCGTTGCCGTCGATCGAGTTCTGCGTGATCGTGTTGCCACTCCCGCCGGTGATCGCGATCCCCGTCAGGATCGTGATCGCGTTGCTACTGACCGTATTCCCTGGCCCGATGATGTTGTGGTCGCCGTTCACGCCGATTCCGGTGCCGTTGTCCGCGACGTCGTTTCCGGTGACCGTCGTGCGGTCGGCCTGGTCGAGCAGGATGCCCTCGCCGCCGTTGAACCGAACGGTGTTCCCATCGAGCAGCACGTTCTGGGGGCGGACGGTGCTGTTCGACAGCCGCAGGTCGATGCCCGCGTCGAGATTCCCCTGACTGTCGCCGCTGCGATCGACGCCGACAAAGTTGCGCACGACGATGAGGCTGTTTGAGTTCGCCAACGCGAGCCCGCTCTCGCCGTTGCCGACGACGTTGTCAGCGACGATCACGCCGTCAGAGGTATTGACGCCGAGCGCCCACGCTCCGAAGGTGCCGAGCGTCGTGGTTCCATCCTTTCCGACGCCGACATTGTTGAAGCGAATCTCGGAGTTGTCCGGAACGCCTGCAATACCGTGCACGTCGATCCCTGTGCTGTTGCCGAAGACGACATTTCCATCGGCGGCCCTCACACCTCCGACGACGGTGTGCAGCGCACCGTTGTAGGAGGCGATGCCGATGTCGTTTCCGATCGAAGCGTTGCCGTCGTGATCCGTGCCGACGAGGTTCGCTGCGATGACGTTGTCGTGCGCACCGACAGATCCGTCCACCAAGATCCCGTACGCGCTGTTCCCGGAGATCAAGTTGCCGAAGCCCACGCCGCCGATGCGGTTGTCACTGCCGGTGACGACAATCCCCTGGTCGTTGGCGTCAGCCTCGAGCCCGTCCGGGGTCGTGCCGATGACGTTCTGCTCGATGCTGTTACCGTCGGACTGGACGACGATCCCGGCGGCGGGGTTAGTCAGCAAGCCGTGGAAACCGTTGATCGCAAGGCCGCGGATCGTCGAGCCGCCCGAACCGGGGCCGACCACGAGCCCGTCTCCGGTGACACCACTGCCGTTCAACTCGATCCCGGGCGTACCGTCCGGGGCGGTTTCCGTCGTGCCATCGATCTGAACCGGAGCAGTGATCGTCGGGAGTGGAGTCAAGGTCGGAGTGATCGTTGCCGCACCGCCCGGGATCGCGAACGCGATCTTGCCGCCGCCGTCACCGTTCACGGCGTTTATCGCCTCACGCAGTGTGCAATCGGCCGCGTCGCAGCCGGCCGCGTCGACGGGATGGTCACTGCTCGTGTTGACGACGAGAGGGGCCGAGAGGGCGGCGGCGTACATCGCTGCGTTGTCACAGCGGAAGGTAGGACAATTGTCTGCCGACTCCACCCACGACACGTGGAGACTCTGGCCGTTCGACGCAGCTGCGTAGGTAATCGTGTAGATGCCAGACCGAATGTCGACAGCCGCCGGAAGCGTGTTGACAAAGGCGGGAGCCGAGGCATCGCTCAGCGACGCGGTCAGCGTTCCGTCGGCCCGGTTCGTCGCAACGTAGACGCGGAGCGTTCGGACCTGGGCGCCTGCCGGCACGGCGAACGAAAAGCCCTTGCCGAGCGTCGAGACGTCGGCCCCGAGCGGGGGCGGCGGTGGGCCGCCGTTGTGTTGCAGCCCAGCCGGCACATCGTTCCCCGACACGGTTCCGCCACCGTTGCTCCAGTTGAAGAGGAACGGCCCCGCGAACTGCCCGATCCCACGCAGCGGCGCACTCGGGTCAGGGTCGATGTTCGTCAGGTCGCTGATCGCGCTACCACCGCTCTTGCGCACGTCCGGCGCGAGGCTCGTGCTCGTCCCGCCGCCGGCCGACCCCCACACAGCCCAGTCGACGTCACCGGTCGCAGTCAGGTCGACCGAGGATGACGGGTCGAGAACGACGCTGCCGAAGAGGGAGCTTCCGAGCGCAGCGGGAGACAGTGCCAGCGCGCCGACCACGGCGAGCAGCGCTACCACAGTCCGATGTCCGATCCCCCACCGGATCGACGCGTTCAAGGTTCCCTCCCCAAGGGTCCG
>JBAQHS010000079.1:0-6217 GCA_049288455.1 Gaiellaceae bacterium
GCAATCGCGGGAGCGACCTCGGGGCGCGGGGGGTCGAGCAGGGCGAGCAAGCCGACGTAGTCGAGTTCGTCCTCGACCTCGTCGCGGGGGAGGATCGTGTCGAGCTGGCGCTGCGCGAGGGCGAGCACACGCAGCCCTCTTGCTGCGAAGGACTCGGCTTCGGCGAGCGCAGCCTCGCGTTCGGTGTCGTGCAGTCGACAATGTTCGAGCACTCGCTCCGGCGCGCCCTTTGTGTGGGCGACTAGCCGTCCTGCCTCCTCGTCGACGGTCGTCATCAGCTTCCGCGAAGAGTCGAAGGCAAAGAGCGCGCGCCGCCGGCGCTCGCGCGTCGACAGGCGCACGTCGTGTCCGTGTGACTGCGCGAATGCGAGCAGCGCGACCTCGGTCGGGTCGCCCGAGACGCGTTGCCCACCGTCATCCACGTCGGCGGTGCTGCAGGACGCGGCGATGTCGGAAAGCACTTCGTCGTTGCCCGACGTCTCAACAACGCTCATGCGGTTCTGTGTCAGCGTGCCCGTCTTGTCGGTGCAGATGACCGTCGTCGAACCGAGCGTCTCAACTGCGCTCAGCCGCTTGACGAGCGCCCCATCCTTTGCCAGCGCGCGCACACCGACGGCGAGTGCAAGTGTGATCGTCGGAAGTAGACCTTCCGGCACATTGGCGACCAGGAGCCCGACGGCGAAAACGAGTGCGTCGGGGAACGGCAGCCCTGCAAGCAGTCCGAGCGGGAGAAAAGCAGCGCCGATGAGCACGGCGACGACGGCGATCAGTTTCGCCACCCGCCGGACCTGGTGTTCGAGCGGGCTCTCGTCCCGGCCGGTGCGCTCGGACAAGGCTGAGATCCGTCCGAGCTCGCTCTGCATCCCGGTTGCGTAGACGAGTGCCCGCGCTTGCCCGCCGGTGCAGCTGGTGCCGCTGAAGACCAGGTCGCGGGCTTCGAGCAGCGTCTCTGTCTCCGGTTCGCCGGCCTCGCGGGTTACCGGCACCGACTCCCCGGTCAGCGCAGAGCTGTCGATTTGCAGTCGTCCGCTGATCAGGCGCCCATCCGCTGGGACTCGGTCGCCTTCCTCCAGAACGATCACGTCGCCGGGGACGAGCGTCCGGGCGTCGATCCGCTCGCGGCGGCCGTCGCGGACCACCGTGACCTGATCGGGAAGGAAGGCGGCCAGCGCTTCGACCGCGCGCTCCGCCTGCCGCTCCTGCAGCAGCGCGAAAGCAGCGTTCAGCAGGATGACGGCGACGATCGCGGCGCTGAGCACGGGCGTCCCGGCCAGCCACGCGAGCAGTGAGGCCGCCCAGAGCAGGAGGGCGAGTGGATGCGTCAGTTGCGTGACGACCTCACGCCACCAGGGGCGCCCCCCGCGGCGAACGATCTCGTTCGCGCCGTAACGGATCAGACGGCGCTCGACCTCCCGGCTCGAGAGCCCATCCGGCCGAGAGCGCAACTCGCGAAACAGCGCCTGCTCGGTTCCCAGAGGGTGTGGCGTATCGGCGAGCGCGACCGCGAGCTCATCCGGCATCGCTGCCCGTCCATTCTCGAGCCCGCTCATGCCGTCAACCTCGCGCCCGCAGCTGCGTGACCGCACGTACGCGCTGGGCGCGCGGTGTCGCCGTGGGTGGGCATCGGGGTTCCTCCCGTTTCGGTCAAGGCGTGGCGAGGTCGCGCCGCTCGAAAGCGACGAGCGCCGCGATGATCGCCGCAGCGCCAAGGAGCAGCAGGAAGCCGATGTGCTCGACGGCGAGTCCTGCGTGCAAGGCGTCGTTGGCGGCGTAGTGGTAGAAGGGAGAGGCGACGCGGAGTGGCTTCAAGAAGCCGACCAGTTCCGCGAGCGAGCTGAGCAGGTAGGCGGCGACGGCGAGGGTGGCGGCGATGCCGATCGCGGCGCCGCGGCGCCCGAGCGCTGCGCCGAGGAAGAGGGCGATCGCGCCGAACGCGAATGCGAGCAGGGCCGCCGCAAAGGTGGCCGCGGCGAGGTGGCCTGGCGAGACGTTCATGCCGATCGCCTCAACGCCGACGAGCAGGGCGAGCCAGAGGACGAACGCGAGGATGGCGATCTCTGCGGCGAGCGCGGTGAGCTTGTCGAGCACGAGTCGCCGGCGCGAGATCGGGTTGGCGAGCAGGAGGTCGAGCGTGCCGCGTTCTTCCTCGCCGGCGGTGGCGCGGGCGCCCGCGCCGATCGCTGCGATCAGCAGCAGTAGCGGAACCATGAACGCGAACAGCTCGCTGTTCAGGTAGCCGACCGCTGAGGTGTAGTCGCTGTTCTCACCGAGGCCGAGGAAGGCCTTGAAGGCATCGGGGTAGTCCTCGACCATCTTGTTCAGGTCGGGGTTGTCGCGCACCGAGGGGTAGACGGCGATCATCAGCGCCGTCATCGCGATCAGTCCGAGGCTCCACCAGCCGATCGCGCGGCGCGCGTCACGCAGCGTCTTGACGAATGCGTTCTGCAGCATCACGGGCCTCCTCGCCGCGGTAGAGGTTGAGGAAGATGTCTTCGAGGTCGGCTTCGTGGCTGTCGATGCCGAGAACGCGGAAGTGCGCGAGCGCCTTGATCAGCGGGTCGGCTTCGCCCTGCAGCGCGAAGAGCACGGTTTGGCCGTGACGTTCGATCTCGCGCAGCCCGGCGATCTGGATGAAGGCTGCCGCGGGCGGGGCGGCGGCGAAGGTGACCTCGACGCGAGCGAGGGCACGGGCGCGCAGCTCGTCGACCGCGGCTGTCAGGACGAGCCGCCCGTCGCGGATCAGCGCGACGCGGTCGGCGACGTGCTGGACCTCGGGCAGAACGTGCGATGAAAGGAAGACGGTGGCGCCGGCCTGGCGCGCTTCGCCGACGATTCCGTAGAAGGTCTGCTGGATCAACGGGTCGAGCCCGGCTGTGGGCTCGTCGAGAACGAGTAGGTCGGGCTCGTGCATGAACGCCTGCACGAGTCCGACCTTCTGACGGTTGCCCTTGGAGAGCGAACCGATCGGGCGATCGAGCGGCAACTCGAGACGGTCTGCATACTCCTCGGCCCGGCCTAACCCGTGGAGGCCGCGCAGGTGAGCGAAGTAGAGGCAGAGCTCGCGCGCGGTCAGTCGCTCGTACAGGCGGAGGTCGCCGGGCAGGTAGCCGATGCGCCGCCTGACCGTAACGTCGTGGCGCGGGTCTCTGCCGAAGACCTTGATGCGGCCGCGCGTCGGGCGGATCAGGTCGAGGATCAGCCGGATCGTCGTCGTCTTGCCGGCCCCGTTGGGGCCGAGGAAGCCGAATACCTCGCCCGCGGACACGCTGAAGTCGAGCTCGGCAACGCCCCGATCGCGGCCGTACAGCTTGGTTAGCCGCTCGGCCCGAATCGCAGTCTCGTCGTCCGCCATCGCGTTCCCCTAGCGGCCGAGTTCCTCGGCGACGCGCTGCCAGATCGGCTCGCGGACGACGAGTGTTGAGCAAGGCGCGCTGTGGGCGACGCGTTCGGAGACCGAACCGAGCGCGTGGAAGCCGTGCAGGCCGCGGCTGCCGACGATGACGAGATCGGCGCTCTCGGCGGCCGCTACCAACGCTTCGGCCGGGGCTTCGTGACGGTCGTCGTGGTCGCCGTCGGTGATCGTGGCGACGAGTCGCTCGTTGACGCCTTTGCCGCCCCAGGCGACGACCGCGTGCAGTTCGGCGTCGAAGCGCGTGGCGATGTAGTGGGCGGCGGCGTAGGCCGCGGCCGACTCGACGGAGCCGTCGACGCCGACGACGATACGGCGCGGGAAGCCGTTGTCGACAGGACGAGCGACGAGGACCGAGCAGGGTGCCTTGTGGACGATCTCGGTGGCGACGGCGCCTTCGACGATGCCGAGCAGGCGTCCTGTGCCGCTGCTGCCGATTGCGATGAGCGTGTCCTCGTCGCGGTCGATCTCTTCGAGTAGCTTCGGCACGGGTGTGCCGTGCACGGGTTTGCCGGTCGCGGCGGTGTACGGGGCGATGTAGTCGCGAGCGGCGAGCAGAGCCTTCTCGGCCGTTGTTTGCTGCAGTTCCTCGTCGAAGTCGTAGCGGGTCATCGTCGTGGGGCCACCGATGACGATCGGGGCGACGTCCCAGACCGAGAGGAGCGTCAGCCGGCCGTCGACGTCTTCCAGTAGCGCCGCTTGTCGCGCCGCCTCGAGGGCTTGCTGCGAGCCGTCGATGCCGACGACGATGCGGGTGAAGACCCGCCGGCCGGCCTCGAGGCGTTTCACGTGCGTCGTCGTTGCCATCGTGTACCTCCTTGTCGCCAACGTCCTCCGCCGCCCTTTGGGGTGGCGGTTCGGCGATTTGCCGCAGGCGAACGGGAGGAACTACGTAGCGCCTGCGGGAGACTCAGGTCCCCGCTGGCGGGCGCGAGGTCGACCGAAAGCTCGCGCAGAGCCTCGTCCTTGAGCGCCCGTGTCCGCTCAGGGCTCAGGTGCAGGTCCTCGGCAATTTCCGTGAGCGTTTCTGGCTCACCGTCGATGCCGAAGTGGCGCTTGATGATCGTCTGCTTGCGGCCGCGTAGATGTTGCAGAGCATTGCCGAGCGCGTGTTTCTGTTCGCCCGTGACGAGCTGCACCTCCGGCCGCGCTGTCGTCTCGTCGGCAAGCCATTCACCGAGCAGTGTCCCGTCGGCCAGCGGCTGATCGAGTGAGGCAACTCGCGTTGGCGACAGCGCTTCGGCGACTTCCGCCGGTGGCAGTGCCGTCGCGTCTGCTAATTCGGTCAGGCTCGGTTCGCGCCCGGCGCCGACAAGCGTCGCACGAACCTGGGCGACCTGCCGGCGTCGCTCGAGTACCGGGCGGGGAATCCGCACCAATTGTCCCTGGGCTGTCACCGCATGGGTGACGGCGGCGCGTACGCGCCAGAAGGCGTAGGTCGAGAAACTCGTGCCGCGGCGTGCGTCGTAGTCCTCAATCGCTCCGAGGAGCCCGATCGCCCCTTCTTGGACGAGATCTTCGATCGGCAGGCCGAGGCCGCAATAGCGCAAAGCGATCGACCTGACGAGTCCCATGTGCTCTTCGACCAAGGTCGTGCGCGCCACGCGATCGCCGCGGCGGGCGCGCGCGGCAAGGCGCTCGGAGTGGCCGTTGACGTTGGGGCGCGCGGTTGCAGGCGCCGCCGCGCTGAGCACTGCTGCGGCCGACAGTACTGCGATCACCCCCTGCATACGCCTCCTTCGACCTAGTGGTAGCGAAGGTCTCTCCCGACCGGGGTGGGTCGCGCGAGTCCGGGCCGTAGCCGTGCTGACGGAGAACGCGCCTTGGGGATACTCCCCTTCGTAGCACGGTGATACCTCCCGGGTTGCCGTTGCCGCGTCAGTGTCAGTACTCGATCGATTGCCAGGAACTACTAAGCGCCCTGTGGCGGGCGGTTGCCGGCGGCGTCGCGTTTCTGCCGCGTCGTGTCCTGAGCTTGACGAGTTCGACAAGTACCGGGGGCGCGGCCGCCAAAGTGATCGCCGTGATCGCCGGCCAGAGGCCGAGCGAAACCGTCGCAAATGGCTCGTGCGCCGGCGGGAGGTAGATGGCCGTCGCGAGGAAAGCAGTCGATGCGATGACGCTGGCGTACAGCCAGTTGTTCGGCGGCAGCTGCCAGGCCGCGAGTGTGGGCGACCGGATGCTGAAGACGATCAGCAACTCGGACAGGGCGAGCGTCGCGAACGCCATCGTCTGGGCACTGTTTCCGCCGAAGCCGAGTCCGGCGAGATAGGCGGCGGTCGCGGCCGCGCCGACAAGACTGCCGATCACGGCGCGCGCGAGCCAGAGGCTGCGGTCGAAGAGGTGGTCGCCGCGGCGCGGCGGTGTCGCCATCGTCAGCGCGCTCGCCGGGTCGCGCGCGAGCGCGAGCGCCGGCAGGCCATCGGTGAGCAGGTTGACGAGCAGGACCTGGATGACCGCGAGTGGTGGGTCGAGGCCCGCGCCGATCGCGACCGCGAAGACGATTACCTCGCCGAAGTTGGCCGAGAGGAGGAAGGCGACGAACTTGCGGATGTTGTCGCCGATGCGTCGTCCTTCCGCGACCGCGGCGATGATCGTGGCGAAGTCGTCGTCGGTGAGAACGACCGCCGCCGCCTCGCGCGCCGCCTCCGTGCCGCCGCGGCCCATTGCAACGCCGACGTCGGCCTTACGTAGCGCCGGCGCGTCGTTGACGCCGTCGCCGGTGACGGCGACGACCTCCCCTTGCTCCTGCAGGGCGGTGACGAGCGCTAGCTTCTCGGCCGGCGTCGCGCGCGCGATCACCGCGTC
>JBAQHS010000080.1:0-18330 GCA_049288455.1 Gaiellaceae bacterium
CCCGAGCTCGTGCGGGCGGCACTCGAATCCTGGCGGCCCGCGGCGGTCGAGAATGACCCGTCGCTGCCGGACGGGGCCCCATTCGCCGTCACATTGCCGCTCGGGCAGCCGCCGTTCGCGGCGCTCCAGCTCTTCTACGCAGAAGAAGCGGTCCCGCACGAGACCGAGCTCGCCGCGCTCGCCGCCTTCGCTGCCCGAGCCGCGCATGCGTTGCGCGCCGGCGAGCGTTCGCGCGACATAGAGCTCGAGCTCGAACGCACGCGCGCGCTACTGGAGGTCGTCGGAGAGGCGATCTCGCATCTCTCGCTCACCCACACACTCGAGACGGCGGTCGAGCGGATCGCCGACTTGCTTCGCATCGAACAGGTCGGTGTGTACCTCCACGAGGAGGGCGGGCTCGTTGCCGCGGCCGGGCGTGGTCTCGCCGAGGGCCACGAGGAGATCGCTGCACGCCTGCTCGATGCGGTGCTCGGCCCGTTGCGGGCGCGCTCGGCCGTGCTCGCCGAGATCCGCGGCTCGGAGCCGTCGCTCGCGCCCGTTCGAGCGTCCCTTGCCGCCGCGGGCCAGGCAGCCGCCCTCGCAGTGCCGCTGCAGATCCGCGAGGAGCCGATCGGCCTCCTCGTCGCCTTTCCGGGAGGACGCCGGATCGAGGAGAGCGACGTGACGCTGCTGACCTCGCTCGCCGCGCAGCTCGCGGTCGCGGTGCAGAACGCACGGCTCCACGAGCAGGCGACCGAGCTCGGGGAAGCGCTCACCGGCGTCCTTGCGTCGGAGCGGCAGACCTCACGCCAGGTGAACGCGCTCTACGAGATCTCTCGGTCGTTCGCGCAGAGCCTGTCGCTCGAGACGACTCTCGCCGCTGTCACGAAGACGATCGTCGAAGTGCTCGGAGTCGATGCCGCCGTCATCCGCGTGCCCGACGAACGAGGCGACCAGTTCGTCCCTCGCGCGGTCCACGTCGCCGAGTCCCGTCTCGACGACGCCGTCCGGACGATTCTCGAACGCCCACAGCCGAGGCCGCCACGGTCGCTGGAGCCGCTGCCCCTCGATGCCGCAACCGCGCTCCGGCTCGGCGGGGCACACGCCTTGCTCGTGCCATTCCTCAGCAAGGGCTCGACCGCGGCGCTGTTGCCGATCGCGACCGCGACCGAGCTGCTCGCCCAGCTGACGATTCTGTCGCTCGATCCCGCGTCGCCGATCGATGCCGACACGCTCGCGACCGCGCGCACGATCGCGCAGCAGGCCGCGCTCGCGATCGACAACGCACGCCTTTACCAGCAGCAGAAGCAGTTCGCGGAGACGATGCAGCAGTCGCTCCTGCCGCGAGACAGGCCTTCGGTGCCCGGCCTGGAGGTCGGAACGGTGTACGAGTCCGCTGCGCAGGTCGACGTCGGCGGTGACGTCTATGACTTCCTCGAGCTCGCCGACGGCCGCCTGGCGGTCGTCCTCGGCGATGTGACGGGCCACGGGATCGACGCGACCGCCGACATGGCGATGGCGAAGTTCGTGTTCCGCTCGCTCGCCCGGGAGCACTCGGAGCCATCGGACTTCCTGGCGCACGCGAACGACGTCGTCGTGGGTGAGATCGCCGTCGGGAAGTTCATCACGATGGCGTATCTGACGATCGATCCCGACGGTGAAGTCCTGTGTGCGAGCGCGGGCCATCCCGAGCCGCGTCTCGTCGCGCCCGACGGCACGGTCGAAGGCCTATCCGCCGGCGGGCTCGCGCTCGGGATCGATGCGCCGCAGACGTATGAACAGGTGCGAGCCGAGCTGCCGGTCGGAGGCGCCGTCGTGCTCTACACCGACGGTGTGGTCGAAGCACGTACGGGGCGCGAGCTCTTCGGTGTCGACCGCCTCGACGCCGTGCTCGCTGCGCGCGCAGACGACTCGCCCCAGGCGATCGCCGAGGCGGTGATCGAGGCGTGCCGCGCGCACTCGGGCGGCAACCTCACCGACGACTGCGCCGTCGTCGTCATCAAGCGGTGAACCTCCGCCGGGGCGACGGGCGGCCACTCGTGATCGGCCATCGCGGCGCGGCGGCCGTGGCACCCGAGAACACACTTCCCGCGCTCGAGGCTGCAGTCGCAGCAGGCGCCGACCTCGTCGAGTTCGACATCTCGCCCGGCCTGCAGCTCGGGCACTCCGAGCTCGAGCTGCCGGCGGACGCGATCGACCTGGACACGGCGCTCAGCTATCTGCGTGCTCACGACGTCGGCGTGCATCTCGACGTGAAGCTGCCGGGGTACGAGTCGGATGTCGTCGCTGCGGTTCGCCGCCACGGCCTCATGGAGCGCGCCGTGATCTCGACGGCGTTCGCAGCGAGCGCCCGACGCGTGCGGGTTCTCGCGCCGGCATTGCCGTGCGCGATCGGCTACCCCCGCGACCGGCTCGGCGTCGCACGCGCGCCGTGGCCCGCGCCTCTGACGCGGGTGGGGGCGGCGGCGCTGCGTGGCGCGATGCCTCTGCGGATCCCACTCCTTCTGCGCCTCGCGCGCACAAACGTCCTCTCGCTGCACCACGTCCTCTGTTCGAGGTCGTCGGTCGCGGCCGCCCACCGCCACGGGGCGCCCGTGCTCGCCTGGACGGTGAACGAGCCAGAAATCGTCCTCCGCCTCGCTCGGATCGGCGTCGACGGGATCGTTTCGGACGATCCGGAGATGGCGCTGGCTACACTGCTCGAGCAGTGAAGCGCCTGCTTGCGATCGGTCTCTTTGCGCTGGGGTTCGTAGTCGCTGGAGTCTTCTCCGGCACCGTGATCGCCGACGTGACCACGTCCACCGCGACGGGGACGACGGCTACCACGACGACGGCGCCGACGACCACGACGGCGCCGACAACCACGACGCTCGCGACGACCACCGCGACGACGTCGACTACGACGACGGTGACGACTCCGAGCGCGGGCACGATTCCCGCGGGCGTGCGGGTGGCCGGCGTTCGAGTCGGCGGCCTGAAGGCGGCCGACGCTGTCTCGGCGGTGAAGCTCGCGTTCCAGCGGCCGCTGCCGATCGTCGTCGATCGCAGCCGCCTCGAGCTCAACCCGCTGCGGTTCGCATCGAGCTACGCGACCACCGCGGTCGCGCGTGCCCGACTCGCCACGCCGGGCACGAACGTCTCACTCGTGGTTGCGGTCCACGGCGGCCCGCTGCGTGCGTGGGTCGCGAAGCTCGAGCAGCGCTTCCGCCGCACCGCAGTGGACGCAACGCTGACGTTCCCGCATGCGCGTCCGCGGATCAAGCAGGACCGTCCGGGCCGCGATCTCGACGCGAAGCGGCTGACGGCGCGCATCATCGCTGCGCTCCATGCCAACTCGCGGCTCCCCGTGCGGGTCCACACCCGCGTGATCACGCCTGAGGTGACGGCGACGGCGTTCAAGGACTCGATCGTCATCAACCGCTCCGCCAACAGGCTCTACCTCTACGACGGCACGAAGCTCAAGCGAACGTTCGCGGTCGCAACGGGCCAGTCGATCTATCCGACACCGCGCGGGCGTTGGCAGATCGTCGTGAAGTGGAAGAACCCTTGGTGGTATCCGCCGGTCCAGGATGACTGGGCAAAGGGGTTGAAGCCTGTGCCGCCCGGCCCGTCGAATCCGCTTGGCACCCGCTGGATGGGGCTGAACGCTCCGGGCGTCGGCATCCACGGCACCGACGAGCCCGGGTCGATCGGCTACAGCGCCTCGCACGGCTGCATTCGCATGCAGGTGCCGGACGCGGAATGGCTCTTCAACCAGGTCGACGTCGGCACGACGGTCTACATCGTCTGATGCGCGCATTGCGCGTCGCCACGGTCGCCGTCGTGCTCGCGCTGCTCGGCTTGCTCGTGTGGGACGTCGCGCACAGCCACGGAGGCAAGGTTGCGCGCCAGGTCGATCAGGGGAAGATCGTCGCCGCGCCGGCGTTCTCGATGTCGCAGGTCGAGGGCAGCGGCAAGGTCTCGCTCGCCTCGCTGAAGGGCAAAGTCGTCGTCCTCAATTTCTGGGCTTCCGACTGCGTCCCGTGCAAGGAGGAGCAACGGATGCTGAACAAGGCCGCGCGCGAGTGGGCGGGCAAAGGCGTCGTCTTCCTCGGGATCGACGAGGTCGACCTGCGCGGTCCCGCCAAGAGCTATCTGCGGCGCTACGCGGTCAGGTATCCGAGCATCTATGACGGCACGGGGATCCTCGCCGGCAAGTTCGGCGTCACCGGCACGCCCGAGACGTTCTTCATCGACCGGCGCGGCCGGGTCATCCCGCCGCACATCGTCGCGAACACCAAGCGCGCCGACCTCGACGCCGGGATCATGCGCGCGCTGAAGGCGTGATGTCGTACTCACATTGCGCCTTCAGAGGCGTGAGAGGCGCCGCGCTCGCGTGCGGGGTGCTGCTCGCGGCGTTTGCCTTCGCGGGCGGTGCGGCCGCGAGCGAGCAGCATCCGACGCAGGGAGAGCTCGAGGCCGAGCTCGTGTGCCCGAGCTGCCATGTTCCGCTCGACGAGTCGCAGTCGGATGTCGCGCAGCAGATGAAGACCTTCATCCGCGCCCATATCGCGCTCGGCTGGACGAAGAGCCGCATCGAGAACGCGCTGGCAGCGCAGCTCGGCGACGGGATCTACGGCGTCCCACGCACCCACGGGTTCGACCTGATCGCCTGGGTGCTGCCGATCGGCGGCATCTTGCTCGGCGCGGTCGGGGTCGCCGGCGGGGCCTGGTACTGGTCGCGCGGGCGGGAAGGCACCGCGGCTGGCCCGGTCCCCGAGTCGGGTCTCGACGCGGCGAGCGAACGACGGCTCGACGAAGAGCTCGCACGGTTTGATGGCTGAGTTTGATGGCTGAGAAGCTGCCGATCGCCTTCCTCGCGGGGCTCCTATCGGTGATCACCCCCTGCGTGCTGCCGCTCGTGCCCGGCTATCTCGCGGCGGTCTCGTCACTCGAGGTCAGCGCACTCGGGCGACCGGGTTCGGCGGGTCGCATCCTCCGCGGCAGCGTGCCGTTCATCGCAGGCTTCACGACGGTCTTCGTCGTGCTCGGCGCGGGCGCTGCCGCAATTGCGAGCGTCGTCCCGAAGACGACCCAGACCGAGATCGCCGGCTTCGTGCTGATCGTGATCGGGCTCGCGTTCGTCGGTCTGCTGCCGTGGCCGAAGCGCACGGTTGCGCCGGGGCTGCTCCAGGGTGCGCGGCGCACCGGGTCGGGCGCTCTGCTCGGCGGCGCCTTCGCCGTCTGCGCGGCGCCATGCATCGGCACGGTGCTCGCGTCGGTGCTCGTCCTCGCGAGCTCGAGCGGGACCATCGTGCGCGCAATCATCCTGCTCATCGCGTACTCGCTCGGGCTCGGCGCGGCGTTCGTGCTGGCGGGAATCGCGTTCGCCCGCGCGATGCGCGCGTTCCGCTGGGTGCGCGATCACTACGGCGCCGTGCAGAGTCTTTCAGGCGCGACGCTCGTTGCCCTTGGTCTCCTGCTCTTCTTCCATCGCGACGCGTGGCTCCGTGACGGCGTGAACCAGTTGCTCTCGCAGGTCGGGCTCGGAACGCTCTAGCGCCGCGCGGATTGCTCCCACGTCGAGCCCGCGATGCCGCGGCTCGAACCCCTCCAGGCGGCGGAGCGCCTTCAGCCGCTGGCTCTCGGCGGCGACCGGCCTACCACGTCCTGCCTGGTAGGCGGATACGACGACATGCACGAGCCCCTGGAAGAAATCACGCTCACGTTGCTCGCACGCGCGCCAGGCGAGCTCGAACGATTCGTGTGCTTCGAACCACTCACCCCGCACGGCCAGCGCGAGGCCGTCTTGGTAGTGACCTGCGACGGTGCTAACGTCGCGCTCAGACATGGCGACGATCCTGCTGTGTGGGGTCGACCTCTTCATTCGAGGCAAGCTCGAGGGGGTCCTGAGCGAGCATCGGTTCGTGACCTCCGATGGAGTCGAACTGCCGGACCTCGTGATCGCCGACATCGCGCGGATCGACGCGGTCGACGTGGCGGAGACGTACCCCGACGTACCGATCCTGGGTTACACGAACCACACCGACACCGCCGGATTGCGTCGCGCGCACGCCGCAGGATTCGACCAGGTGGTCGCGAAATCCGCGCTCTTCGAGCGCACTCGTGAGCTGATCGATGGTCTGCTTGCGTCGGTAGAGTAGGCCACCGTGACGTACATCATCGCCGAGCCCTGCATCGACATCAAAGACCGGTCCTGTGTCGACGTCTGCCCCGTGGATTGCATTCACGAGGCGGGCCGGATCCTCGTGATCGACCCCGAGGAATGCATCGACTGCGGCGCCTGTGAGCCCGAATGCCCGGTCGAGGCGATCTTCCCGGAAGATGCGCTGCCGTCGAAGTGGGAGCCGTTCGTGAAGATCAACTACGCCTACGGCGAGGGCATGGAGACGGTCAACTCTCTCACCGACGCGTACGCCACCGAGCACAACGTTCAGAACGAACCACTGACCTAGGTCCGAACCGTCCGGAGCTTCCGGGCGAATCCGGCTCAGGATCACTATGGCCGACGACCTTCACGAGCTTTCTGCCCTCTATGCCCTCGACGCCCTCGCCGGGGAGGACCGAGCGCGGTTCGAGGGCCATCTGGAGGGCTGCGACCGTTGCCGCGAAGAGCTTGCGGGCCTGCAAGGGGCCGCAGGGGCCTTGGCGTTCGCCGTGGTTGGGCCTGCGCCTTCGGCGGAGCTCCGGGAGCGCATCCTCGCCCAGGCGCACGCCGAGGGGCTCAACGTCGTCCCGCTGCGCCGGCGCTCGATCGCCGTCCCGGTGGTGGGCGCGTTCGCAGTGGCTGCGACTGCCGCCGCGGTGGCGCTCGGGCTCTGGGCTGCCTCGCTTCACCACTCACTCGCCGGCGAGCGGTCGGCGTTGCGGATCCTCGGCGATCCGCAGGCGCGACACATTCGGTTGACCGGAACACGCGGTGCGCTTGTCGTTGCTCCCTCCGGCGACGCTGCTCTCACTGCCGACCTGCCGGCGCTTCCGAACGGGAAGGTCTACGAAGCCTGGGTAATCGATGCGAACGCGGTGCACCGCGCGGGCACGTTCACGAGCGACCGGACGACGTTGACCGAGCGCGTGCCGACCGGCGCAACGGTGAAGGTGACCGTCGAGCGCGCAGGTGGTGTCGACGCACCGACATCAACGCCGCTGCTCAGCGCGCGCACCTGACGAAACGCGCGGCGCAAAAGTCGTCGTAGGCCATTGACGTCGCCGTTAATCGGCGTAGCGTGTACGCGACACGTGAACATGCATTGGATGCAGACGTTTTCCTTTCCAGCAACGTGCGCATGATTCATGCTGTCCGCGTTGAACGTTACAAAGCAACGTGGTAGGGAATCGTGCACGTCGCAATCCGACCCAGGAGGTCTGTTGATGACCCAAGAGGATTGGAGCGGGACCGGAACAACGGGCGACTCGTCCGACGCCGGCTCGTCGAGCATCACGTGGGGCGACTCCGCCATCGGCGAAGCGTCGAGCACCGAGAGCACTGAAGGCGCGGCCGCCATTCCGGCGACGACGCGTTCTTCGTCTCGTTCGGGCTCACGCAGTTCCGGTCGGAGCACCGCTCGCAGCTCGGCGAAGAAGCGCTCCTCGTCTTCGAAGAAGAAGGCGGCGCCTCGCAAGAAGGCCGCGGCTAAGAAGAGCACGGCCAAGAAGAGCACAGCTCGCAAGTCGACCGCGAAGAAGAGCACCGCTCGCAAGTCGACGGCCAAGAAGAGCACCGCTCGCAAGAAGAGCACCGCGAAGAAGAGCACGGCTCGCAAGAAGAGCACCGCTCGCAAGACGACGGCCAAGAAGAGCACCGCTCGCAAGAAGAGCACCGCTCGCAAGTCGACGGCGAAGAAGAGCACCGCTCGCAAGAAGAGCACCGCGAAGAAGAGCACCGCTCGCAAGAAGAGCACGGCTCGGAAATCGACGGCTCGCAAGACCTCCGTCAAGAAGAGCAGCGCTCGCAAGAAGAGCACCGCTCGCAAGTCGACGGCGAAGAAGAGCACCGCTCGCAAGAAGACCACTGCGAAGAAGAGCACCGCCCGCAAGTCCACCGCTCGCAAGAGCGGCGGCCGCAAGGCGGCGTCTCGTTCTCGCACCGCGACGCGGCGCAAGTAGCCATCTGTCGGTCGTCCGGGCTCCGCCCCTACTGGAGCCCGGACGCCGGCGGTTTCGGCAACCGTGATCCCGTCGATATCCTTGCGTGATCATGGAACCGAAGACGCTCGACCACGTTGCGTTCTGGGTCGCAGACCGCGATCCCATCGCCGCGTTCTGCGAGCGCCATCTCGGGATGCACGTGATCGACCGCCAGGAGCGGTTCACATTGCTTGGGAGCGATGCCCGCCGCGGCAAGCTCACACTGTTCGACGCCGAAGGACCTCGCGACCCTGGCGCATTTGCGTACGTCGCCCTTCGTGTCTCCGACGCCGAAGCCGCCCGTTCGGCGCTTCCTGCCGGGACCGCCGAGCGCTTCGACATCGGCGAAGGGATCCGCGTGACGCTGGTGCAGGCCGAGACCGACGTCGAATATGACCTCGATCACGTCGCGCTGCGCTCGGCTGACCCGGAGGCGACCGCCGTCGAATATCAGCGGTACGGGTTCCAGCCTGCAGGCCCCGGTCGGGTCGAGGTCGGCGGCGCGCACATCCAGTTCGTCGCGGGCGATCCCGGTGCGCCCGAGCGGCCGCTGCTGAACCACATCGCCGTGCTCGTCGACTCGGCCGACGAGGTGATCGCCGGCGCCGGCGACCTCGGGATCGAGGTCGAGTCGGTCGTCGACGCCGCGAATACCTATGCCGCGTTTCTGTGGGGCCCGGAGCGCGTGCGGATCGAGTACGTCGAGCACAAGCCCACGTTCTCGCTGACGTGATCACCGTTGCGGGGGCGGGAATGGCGGGGCTCGTCGCCGCCGCCCGGCTCCGCGAGCTCGGTCTCGATGTGACCGTGCGCGAGAAGGGGACGCGCGCGGGGGGCTCGATGCTGCTCTCGTCATGCGTGATCTGGCGGCATACGAGCTGGGAAGAGTTCCGGCGCGAGTGTCCCGGCGGCGACGAGCGCCTGCAGCGCTTGGTCTGGGAGCGTCTCGACGGCGCGCTCGACTGGCTCGAGTCGATCGGCGCGCCGGTGGTCTGGACGGAGACGGGCAATCCGAGGACGACCGGCAGGCGATTCGAGCCGCGCGGCCTGACGGAGGCGCTCGCCGTGCGAGCGGGGAACATCGAACTGCGTGCGGACGGTTGCGGCGACGGTCGGATCATCCTCTGCACCGGCGGCTTTGCGGCGTCATCCGACCTCGTGACGCGCTACATCGCCCCTGCAGCGTCGCTCCGGCTGCGCGCCGGCCCGTGGTCGGAGGGCGACGGTCTTTGCTTCGCTCTCGACCGAGGTGCAGCCCTTTCGGACGGCCTCGGCGAGTTCTACGGGCGCAACATGCCGGACGCAGCATGGGACGAGCAGCAGCTCGTCTCCCTTTCGCAGCTCTACGGACGCTTCGCCCGCGTCTTCGACGAGGACGGGATCGAGTTCTTCGAGCACGACCAGGTGTCGTGGTCGGAGACCAACATCGTGCAGGCGACCGCTCATCGACGTGATGCGAAGGCCTACTACGTCCTCGACGAGCCCGCGCTGGCGCAGAAAGTGCGCGAGCGGACGGTTGCCGAGATGGTCGAGCTCGCGCCCCCGGAGTCGCACGTGGCGCTCTCCGACCTTCCATTCGACCCGCCCTCGGGCGCCGTTGCCGCCGTGCGCGTGATCGCATCGATCACGCACACGATCGGCGGGCTGCGGGTCGACGAGCGGGCGCGGGTCCTCCGCAGCGACGGGTCGGCGATCGACAGCCTCTGGGCGGCCGGTGTCGACGCGGGTGGGGTTGCGACCGGCGGCTACGCAAGCGGACTCGCTCAGGCGCTCGTGCTCGGCCTCGCGGCGGCCGAGGACGCGGCGCGCTAGAGAATCTCCGCTACCGGCCGATCGAGAAGGCGCACTGGCGGTTGTCGCCGGGCAGCGGCGAGACGCCGATCTTCGAGATCACGAGCCTCATGTCGCCCTCGTCGAACTCATGCCCGACCTGCGGCAGCTCGCCCCATTCCTCACGGAGCGTGTAGCCCGCGGGAGACCAGACGAAGAGGAGGTGGGAGGCGCCGTCGGCCATGCGCGGCAGATGTTAGCGCCGGGTCGCGTACGACGGCAGCGTGACCCGGACGGAGGTGCCGTCGTCGTCGGAGTCGACGGCGATCGTGCCATGAAGCTGCTTCAGGCGCTGCTCCACCGACTCGAGCGACCGCCTGCGCCGCTCCGGCTCGGCGTTGTCGACGACGACCGTCTCGACGCCGCCGTCGGCAATGCGCGTGATCCGAATGCCGATCTTGGTGGGCGGCCCGCGGCGGACCGCCTGATCGAGCAGCTCGCGAATGATCGTGTACAGCGCGACCTGTGCGGTCTCCCCGAGCGCCCCTGCATCGTCGATCGACAGGTCGAAGCGGAGTCGGTGGGTCGCGCCGACCTGCTCGGCAAGTGCCTCGAGGGCAGGCCCGAATCCCTGATCGCGCAGGACCACCGGCTCGAGAGCGAACGAAAGGTCGCGAAGCTCGCGAATCGTGCTGCGCTGCCTCTCGAGTGCCGATGCGAGCACCTTGGTTGCGTCGTCGAGCTTCCCTGTCTCGACCGAGTGCAGCGCAGCATCGAGCATCAGCGCGATCCCCGAGAGGTTCTGAACCGGGCCGTCGTGCAGGAAGAGCGCGATGCGGCGCCGCTCGTCCTGCTCGGCTGCGATCAGGCGGTCGAGCGGTTCGGAATCGTCGTCCAAGGCTCTCGGCCTCAGTCGATGATCGCTTCGCGGAGCGCGATCGCGACCGCATGCGTGCGTGTGTCGGCTTCGAGCTTCGTGAGGATGTGCCGGACGTGGCTCTTGACCGTCTCCTGCGAGATGAACAGGCGACCTGCGACATCGGCGTTCGACATGCCGTCGGCGAGCAACTGCAGGATCTCGCGCTCGCGCACGGTCAGCATGTCGGTCTGGTCCTTGCCCGAGAGGAACGCCGGCATCAGCGCGGGGTCGACATAGCCTTCGCCGCCGGCCACCTTCTCGATCGCGCGCACGAGTGTCTGGTGCGGCGCCTCCTTGAGGATGTAGCCCTTGGCGCCGGACTCGAGCCCGCGCCCGAGCAGGGAGCGCTCCGAGTAGGCGGTGAAGATCAGCACCTTCGAGCCGGGCACCCTCTCGGTGAGGATCTTTGTCGCCTCGAGGCCGTCCATGCCCGGCATGCGGACGTCCATGATGATCACGTCGGGCTTGCGCCGCTCCGCCATTTCGACGGCCGAGGCACCGTCGGAAGCCTCGCCGACGACGCGGATGTGGGGCGCCCGCGAGAGCGACAGGCGCAGGCCTTCGCGGACGACCTCGTGGTCGTCGACGATCAGGGCGGTGATCTCGTCTGCCATAGGACGCACGATTGTACGCTCAAAGAAGCGAAAGTTGTTCAGCGCGCGCCGGAGGGCGCGGCCTGACGGCGCGCCGGTCCCGAATCTCGTGCCGACGGGCGAGCGAGCGGACGAGCTCGCGCGTCGGCGCGGAGACCGTGTTCGGGAGGTACGCGCCGCGTGCGTAGAGATCCTCGTAGCTCGGCAGGAGCTCCGGCCAGTCACGTTCGAGGCAGCGGAGGAAGTGCTCGCGCGTGCCGGGCCCGAGGTAGAGCAGGTTCGCCCAGATGCCGCAAGCACCGGCCTCGCGGGCGGCGAGGACGATCCGTTCGATCTGATCGGGGGCGTCGGAGAGACCGGGGAGGAGGGGCGCCATTCCGACCGACGCCTTCACGCCGGCCGCCACGAGGACCGACAAGGCCCGCAGCCGCTGCTTCGGCGGCGCCGTCCCCGGTTCGGTCGTGCGCCAGACATCGGCGTCGATCGTCGGCACCGAAAACGTGACGTGCACGTCTGTGACCGCGGAGGCCTCGGCGAGGAGCGCCGCGTCGCGGACGATCAGCGGGCCCCGCGTGATGATCGAGAACGGGCTCGCAGCATCGCGCAATGCCTCTATGCAGCCGCGAGTGAGCCGGTAACGGCCTTCCGCAGGCTGGTAGGGGTCGGTGGCGGCGCCGATCGCGATTGCCCCTCCGTCCCAGCTGCGGCGCGCGAGCTCGCGTCGCAGCACAGCGGCGATGTTCACCTTCACGCGGATCGACGAGCCGTAACGGTCGTCCGACGGCCGGTCGGCGCGCTGCTCGAAGCCGCGGACGTAACAGAAGGTGCAGCGGTGCACGCAGCCCATGTACGGGTTGAGCGACCAGTCGAAGGGCATGCCCCGAACGCGGTTGACGGCGACCTTGCACGGCTCCTCGCGATATTCGGTGCGCATCGCGCTATGATACGAACAGATGTTCGTGTCGTCCAATCGACGGCTATACTCGGCCGTCTGATTCGCGTGGACGACGATCTGCCGCCCAGTACGCGCGCGCCTTTGGGGCGCGAGTGAACTTCGCTCTCGAGCTGGTGGCCCTCCTGGGCCTCATCTTCCTGAACGCGTTCTTCGTGGGCGCCGAGTACGGCCTCGTCACCTCGCGGCGCACGCGGATCATGGAGCTCGAGCACCAGGGCAACCGGCGTGCCCGTGCAGTCCTGAAGATCACGGCCGACCCGCCGCGGTTCATCTCGGCGATGCAACTCGGCGTCACCGTCTCGAGTCTCGGGATCGGCGCCCTCGGCGAGCAGGTGCTCGCGCACAAGCTCGACTCCATCGTCGCGTCGTTCCTCGCCGTGATCATCGCGCTCCTGATCGTCACCTACCTGCACGTCGTGATCGGTGAGCTCGTCCCGAAAGGGATCGCCCTCGGCCACCCCGAGCGGACCGCGCTTGCCGTTTCCACGCCGGTGCGCTGGTTCTTCGTCGGCTTGCGGCCGCTGATCTGGCTGCTCCAGTCCTCGACGACGCTGATCCTCCGCACCTTCGGCCTCGAGCCGCCCGGCGCGGAGCACGAGGCCCATTCGGAAGCCGAGTTGCGCATGTTGCTCTCGAGCTCGGCCGAGCAGGGCGAGATCGAGCACGGCGAGCAGGAGATGCTCTACAAGGTCTTCGACTTCGCCGACAAGGAGGTCTCGGCCGTGATGGTGCCGCGCCCCGAGGTCGTCGCGATCTCGATCGCGTTGCCGGCGCCCGAGGCGCTCCAGGCAGTGCTCGAGTCGCCCTACACGCGCTATCCGGTCTATCGCGAGTCACTCGACGACATCGTCGGTGTGCTGCACATCCGCGACCTGATCGTCGCGATGACCGAGCGAGGGATTGCGAACGTCAACATGGAGGAGCTCGTCCGCCCGGCGTACATGGTTCCCGAGACGAAGGAGCTCGCGCCGCTCCTCACCGAGTTCAGGCGAACGAATCAGCACCTCGCCGTCGTGATCGACGAGTACGGCTCGATGGAGGGCATCGTCACGCTCGAGGACCTGCTCGAGGAGATCGTCGGCGAGATCGAGGACGAGTTCGACCTCCCGGACGAAACGGTCGAACGTGTCGACGCCGACACGATTCGCATCGACGGCACGTTCCCGATCGACGACTTCAACAGCCGCTTCGAGTGCGACCTGCCGCACGAGGACTACCACACGATTGCCGGCTTCGTCTTCGGCTTGCTTGGCCGCACCGCCGAGCCGGGCGACGAGGTGACCCACGACAGCCTGCGCTTCCAGGTCGACGCCGTCGAGGGACAGCGGATCGATCGCCTGACCGTGACCTTCCAGCCGTGGCACGCGCGCACGCGGGACGATGCCGATCAGGCGTCAGACGCTGCCCGCTCCGACTCCTAACTCGCACTGAAGATCGCGTCTCTGGGGACGAATCGTCACGCTCTCGTGACGGTGCCTGGCACCGGCCATGTCCGATCGCGAATGGCTCTCCTGAGCGGATCGCGAGCCGCCGTGGATGAATCGTCACCGTCCCGTAACCGTGCCTGGCACCGGACGTGGGACGAGCGGACGAGGCCGCTCAGCCCCAGGCGGGCTCGCTCATCGGGCGGAGCGCGGTCTCGAGCATCCGCAGGTGGCGTGGCCGCTCGAGGGCGAAGACGACGAACTCGGCGACGTCCTCGGACGTCATCATCCCGGGGAGGACGTCGGGGGTCCGGCCGCGGCCGGCATCGAGCGCAAAATCGGTTGCCACACCGCCGGGGCAAATGTTCGTGCAGCGGATCCCCTGCTCGCGCAACTCGTGGTCGAGCGCACGCACGAAGCCGACCTGCCCGAACTTCGAGGCGCAGTACGTCGCCTCGTTCGGCAGGCCGCGGCGACCTGCCTCCGACGCCAGGGTGATCACGTCGCCGTCGCGACCGAGCATGTGCGGCAGGGCGGCGCGGATCGCATAGAGCGTGCCCTTGAGGTTCACATCGAGCATTTCGTCCAGATGCTCGCGCGACAGCTCGAGGAACGGGCCGTACGCCCCGACGCCCGCGTTCGCGACGACGATGTCGATGCCGCCGAACCGCTCGGCGGTGGCGTCGCAGAGCGCCGTGAGAGCGTCGAGGTCGCGGACGTCGCACGGCTGGGCGACCGCGCCTGCGATGCCGAGGTCGTCGCCGCTCCGAGAGGCGAGCCCGAGGTTGACGCCGCGCTCGTCGAGCATCCGCGCGAGGGCGGCACCGATGCCGCGGCTTGCGCCCGTGATCACTGCGGTTTTCCCAGCGAGATCCATTTCAGTCCTCCCGTTCCAGTGATTTCAGGGTGGGGTAGAGCGAGCGATAGCGGACGTAGCCGTCCTCGTAGGCGGCGGACCACGCCGCGTCGGGCTCGATCCGGTCGCGCACGCGGACGCAGCGCGCGACGGCGTCAGCCGCGTCGGCGAAGACGCCGGCACGCACTCCGGCGAGCAGCGCGGCGCCGAACGCCGAGCCTTCCTCCGATTCGGTGCGTTCGAGGGGCAGCCCGAGCACCGAGGAGACGATCTGCAGCCACAGCTCACTCCCTGCGCCGCCCCCTGACGCCCGGCCGACCGCCGGCTGCGCGCCCAGGGATCGCAGCAGCTCGAGCGAGTCGCGCAGGCCGTAGGCCACGCCCTCGAGCGTCGCCCGGGCAAGTGCGCCGCGGTCATGGCGGAGCGACAGACCGGTGAAGGCGCCGCGCGCGTCGGGATCGGGATACGGCGTGCGCTCGCCGGCGAGGTACGGGGCGAACAGCAGCCCTTCGCATCTGGGAGCCCAACGCGCCGCCTCCGCATCGAGCTCACCGTAGGTCCCGCCGACGACGTGCCGCAACCAGGCGAGCGAGCCCGCGGCGCTCAGCATCACGCCCATCGCATGCCAGGTGCCGGGCACGGCGTGGCAGAAGACGTGCACGCGCGCCTGTGCATCGGGCGCGTAGGCCGGCAGGACGCCGAAGACGACTCCTGACGTGCCGAGCACAACCGACACAGGGCCTGGGCTTGCGATGCCGACACCGAGCGCGGCGGCAGCCTGGTCGCCCGCGCCCGCGATCTCGGTCGACTCGTACGCCTGCGGCAGCCACTCGAGGGGCACGTCGAGCGCTTCGCAGACCTCGGTCGACCAGCGTCGTCGGGCAACGTCGAAGAGCAGCGTCCCGGATGCGTCGGCTACATCGATCGCCCGTTCGCCGGTGAGCCGGAAGCGCACGTAGTCCTTCGGGAGGAGCACATGACGGATGCGCGCGTAGGCGTCGGGCTCGTGCCGTCGCAACCAGAGGAGCTTCGGCGCGGTGAAGCCCGTGAGCGCCCGGTTGCCCGTCAGCTCGATCAGGCGCGCAAGCCCGACCCGCGCTTCGATCTCGGCGCACTCAACTCCGGTGCGCTGGTCGTTCCAGAGGATCGCCGGCCGCAGCACCTGGTCGGCGGCATCGAGCACGACGAGCCCGTGCATTTGCCCGGAGAAGCCCACCGGCCCGTCGGGGAGCTGCGCGAGGCAGTCCTGCGCGGCGCGCCACCAGTCCTCCGGATCCTGCTCGGCCCACCCCGGCTGTGGGGTCGAGAGTGCGTACTCGTGCGACGCCGTGGCGAGCATCCGGCCGTCATGGCCGATCGCGACCGCCTTGACGCCGGTGGTGCCGACGTCGAGCCCGATGAGGGCCTGCGTCACGCCCCGAGCGCGGCGTAGACGAGCTCGTAGGCGCGCACGGCGTCCTTGGCCTGCTGTGCCTTGCGCAACTCGGGCTCGTCGATCTTCGCGGCGACCCCGTCGATGAAGTTCCACTGGAGGATCGAGCGCTTCACCGCGCCGACCGCGTCCTCGGTGTAGGGGTAGAGGTCGAAGCCGAGGCGCTCGCCGTTTGCGCCGTAGTTCGCGCGTCGGAGCTCGAGAGCGAGCTCGAGCGTCTCCATGAACGCGGTCGCGCCGACCATGTTGTCGTCGTCGAAGGTGCCCCAGCCGGAGTTCGCGTGCTGGTGGCCGAGCAGGCCCTCGGCCGCGAGCAGCGCGGCGTATTCCGCGAGGTTCTCGCCGTTCATGATCAGGTGCTGCCAGTCCATATTGACCTTGACGTTGTCGATCCCCTGCGCGCGCAGCTTGTGGATCACGTGCAGCGTCATCCCGATGTTGCGCATGAGGATCTTCATCGCGGGCTCCGAGTTCTTGTGCTCGAGGAAGACGGTCACGCCACGGTCGCGTGCATAGGTCGCGGCTTCGCCGACGCCGTCGACGAAGCGTTGCCACGACGACGCGTACGGGGTCTGGAACGGGTAGTTGTAGCCCTCGATCCCCGGCCAGATGATGAACTGCGCCCCGAGCTCACCGGCGAGCTCGATCCCCTCGAATGTAAGCGCGAGCGCCGCCTGCCGCGTCGAGTCGTCCGGCGAGGAGAAACCACCCTTGGCGAACTGCGGATCGAGGTGCAGGCCGCTTGCGAGGCAGTAGATGCCGTGCCCGTCGAGCGCGCCCTGGACGTCCGCGAGGTTGTCGCGTGAGAGCTCCTGCGGGTAGTGGAACTCGTAGTCGTCCATCAGCTCGCCGAGGCCCTCGACGGCCGTCCGCACCTTGGAGACCGTGGTCGCTCCCGCGAGGTCGGGTTTGTATCCGCCCGGGTTGAACCGGGTCGCCATCGCGCCGAATGCCCAGATGCCGAGGCTCGTCTTCACAAGGGCGAGCGTAACCCGTGGGACCGGTGCAGCGCGAATCGTCCGTTCGGACTTGACGTGGAGGGCGGAATACGGGAGCGTTGAGGGGTCAAGAAGATCCGCCCGATCGGTATCACGGCGCGGCCTCACCCCCCTGCGCGCACATAACCCGGTCAGACACGCAAGCAAAGGAGTCCAAGTGAAGAAGGTTTTCGGCAAGACGACGGCGATCCTCCTCGTCGCTGTGACGGCAATTGCCACGCTCGTCGTTGCGTCAGCCTCCGCCCACACGGCGAAAAAGGCTGCGAGCGTCCAAGTGTGCGTTCTGCTTCCGGACACGAAGTCGTCCGTTCGCTGGGTGCAGTTCGACGCCCCGGCAATGAAGGCGGCCTTCAAGAAGGCCGGCGTCACTGCTTCGATCAACAACGCGCTCAACGACCCGCTCAAGCAGAAGGCGCAGGCGCAGGCCTGCATCGCTGCCGGTGCAACGGTCGTCATCGAGACCGCACTTGACAACGGCTCCGCTTCGTCGATCGAGAAGCTCTTCACCTCGAAGGGCGGGAAGGCGATCGACTACGACCGCCAGGTCAGCGGCGGCACCGCGTCGGTGTATGTCACCTTCGACGGCAAGGCGGTTGGCGCAGCCCAGGCCAAGGGTGTCCTCGCCGGGATGAAGGCGAACGGCACCTACAACGGCGGCGTGGTCGCCGAGTTGTGGGGTGGCCAGACCGACCAGAACGCGTTCTGGTTCAAGAGCGGCAACGACGCCGTCTTCAACCCGCTCTTCAAGAGCGGCGCGATCAAGAAGGGGCCGCAGCAGTTCGTGCCCGACTGGGATGCGAACAACGCGGCGACCATCTTCAGCCAGATGCTCGTCAAGACCAGCAACAAGATCCAGGGCGTCCTCGCGGCGAATGACAACATCGCCGGCGCGGTCGTCGCCGATCTGAAGGCGAAGCACCTGAAGCCGCTTCCGCTTTCCGGCCAGGATGCGTCCGTCCAGGGCGTCCAGAACATCATCTCGGGATGGCAGACAGGCACGGTCTACAAGTACGTGCCTGACGAGGCGAACGCCGCCGCAGCTGCTGCGGTCGCGCTCATCAAGGGCCAGAAGCCGAAGACCAACACGACCCGCAAGAACGGCTCGAAGAGCGAGCCGACTCTCGCACTCCCGGTCGTCTGGATCACGAAGCACAACTACACCCGCCTCTTCACGGATCACTTCCTGAAGAAGACGGATGTGTGTGTCGGCACGTTCAAGAAGTACTGCTAGTAGGATCGCGCACGATCTGTGGTGGAGGCGCCTCTCGGGGCGCCTC
>JBAQHS010000081.1:0-2388 GCA_049288455.1 Gaiellaceae bacterium
CCGATCCCGAGCCAGAGGAGCGCCTGCCCGAGCCAGTGGAACGGGCCGCGGTGTGTGTGGTGAACGGCGGCTTTCACCGGCGGGGTCGCAAGCGTGAGCTGCACCGTCGCGAAGCTGGCAGTGCGGATCGTGTTCGCCTGTGCGCGCTGCAGGCCCGCGACCTGTGCCGTCAGTGCAGCGATCTGCTGGACGACTTCGGGTGTCTGCGTCTGCGCGCGAAGGTCGGAAAGCTTCGTCTGGATCCGCGCGATCGTCCGGCTCGTCGTGTCGAGTCCCGTCTGGAGATCCTGCACGTCGACTTGCTCGCCCGTGATCGTTCCGAGCTGCGAGAGCCGTGAGATCGCGCGCTGCACGTTGCGCCGCGGAATCCGCAGGACGAGCTCGGCGTGCGCGGTGCGACCCTTGGACGTCGCGTGCACCGATGTCGGATGGCCGCCGAGCGCGGTCGCGATGCGCAGCGCGCGCTGCACACCGGTCGACACGCCGTCCGGAGTCGGAACACGCAGGGCAAGCGTGGCGCCGTAGCGCTGCACACGGGTGCGCGACGGCGGAACCGGAATCGCGATGCCCGGCGTGGCTGCTGTGCCGGACTGCGTGGAGAAGGTCTGCGCGGCCGATCCATGTGCCTGCGGAGCAAGCTTCGCGGCCTGGTCGGCGATCGCTCTCTCGACGGGGACCGCGTTCGGGTGGTCCGCCGGCCGCGTGAAGACGATCGCCGCGGCGACCGCTGCGGCAACCGGCAGTGCGACAACGAGTGCGCGCCGCCAGGTGAAGCGGGGCTCACGCGAGGTCGTGTCGGTGGCGGCGATCGCGCGAATACGTTCGCGCACCTCGACGGGAGCAGTGATGCGCGCGGCGCGCAACTCGGCGACAAGGTCACGCTGCGACATGGAGTGCCTCCTCGAGCTTCTTGAGCGCCCGGTTGAGACGCGTTGTGCAGTTGGTGGGGGAGATCCCCAGGATGCGGGCGGTGGTGGGCGCGTCGAGATCGAGCACGACGCGCAACGCGACGACCTCGCGCTCGCCTGCGGTGAGAACCCGCAGGGCGGACTCGAGGTCGGCGGAAAGGCCCTCGGCGAATTGCTCGTCGATGCGCTCAGGTGAGGAGGCGAGCTCCTCACGGCGTACGCGGCGCTTCTCGGAGCGGAAGTGGTCGAGTGCGACCGTCCGTGCAACCTGGCAGAGCCAGGTCCGGGCTGATCCGCGCCGTGGGTCGAAGCGGTGCCAGAGCCGAAGCGCGCGCTCGAACGTCTCGCCGGTCAGGTCGTCGGCGGCGCCACGGTCGCCCGTGAACCAGGTGAGGTACCCGTAGACGTCGTCGAGGTGCGTCTCTGCCGCCTGCGCGAAGGTCATCTCACTCTTCATACGCCGCCGGGCGGTCGTTCGTCACACGAAGGTCGAAACTCGGCAACCTGGTTTAAGCCCGAACCAGGTTGCAGCCTCAACCTGGTTCCGGTTGTTGAACCAGGTTGCTAGGCCCACCGGGCGTGCAGCTCGCGGAGCTTGCGGATCTCGTCCGCGTTCACGCCCGCCTTGTTCTCGCCCGGCACCTCGAGGTAGGCGGCGAGGTGCTGAAAGGCCGGATGCGCCAGAAAGGCACCGAGGCCCTCGCCGATCAGGCCCTCACCGATGTTCGCGTGCCGGTCGCGGTTCGAGCCGAGTGGCGTTTCGCTGTCGTTGATGTGCAGCGCCCGCAGCCGGTCGAGCCCGATGCCCGCGTCGACCTGCTGCACGAGCGCGTCGACGCCCTCGGTGCTCGCGACGTCGTAGCCCGAGGCGTACAGATGGCACGAGTCGAGGCAGATGCCGAGGCGCGGGTGCCCGCCCGACCGCTCGACGAGCGTCTGCAGCTCCTCGAGTGAGCGGCCGATTGTCGCGCCGGTGCCTGCGGAGTTCTCCAGCAAGAGCCAGGTGTCTCCCTCACAGTGCTCAAGGATTCGCGGGAGGGCGGCGGTCGCGCGCTCGAGCCCGGCCTCGAGGCCGGCGCCGAGGTGCGACCCCACGTGGAAGATGACGCCGTCGGCCTCGATCGCGGTGGCTGCGTCCATCGTCGCGCACATCGTCTGCACCGACTTCTCGTAGATCTCGTCGTCCGGCGCGGCGAGGTTGCAGAGGTAGAGCGCGTGGCAGACGACTCCGCCGATCCCGGCCTCGCGCCTTCGCGCGTTGAACCGCTCGATCGCCTCGGGCTTGTGGTTGGTCGGCCGCCACATCCGCGGGCTCTGAGTGAACACCTGGACGCAGTCGCCCCCGATCGCAGCGATGCGGTCGATTGCGGTGTCGATCCCGCCGCTTGCTGAGACGTGCGCCCCGAATTCCACGGCCGCCTACGATAGAGGTGCGATGAGCGTCCGCGTCCGCATGGCTCCGAGCCCCACGGGATTCCTC
>JBAQHS010000082.1:0-36961 GCA_049288455.1 Gaiellaceae bacterium
AGGGCCGCGAGGCCGCGCTCGAGCTCGTCGACAGCCGTCGCGTAGCCGCGCGCGCGGATCGCCTGAGCGGCTCGCCCGTCGGGGAGTGGCCGGCCGAACGCGAGCAGGACGCGACCGTTCGCCGTCACGTCGTACGGAACTCGACGTCCGACCCAGTTCGTCCCGCCGACGTAGTGACGGGTGTCCTCCTGCGCAAGGTGCGCGACGCCGAGCGGCGTCGGGACGCCAAGGTTGATCGTCTCACCGGAGAGCTCCGCGAGCGCATGCAGCGCCGGCGAGGCGAGCTCGACGAGGCTCTCGCCCGGGTCGCGGTGGGCAAAGCGCAGCAGCACCGGCCCGGGTCGCAGTCGGCGATCGCCCGCGCGTTGCACGAGGCCCTGGCGCTCGAGTGCGCCGACGAGCCGCGATGTGGTCGACTTTGGCAGCCCGGAGCGGTCGGCGAGCTCGGTGACCGCGAGCGGCTCGCGGCTCTCGACGACGCGGACGAGGAGCTCGGCGGCCCGGTCGATCGCCTGCGTGCCGGTTTCGGTCGCCATCTCCCACATTGTGGAACATGAGTTCCACAAACGTCAAGTCCGAGGAGCAAGTAACAGTCTGTTACAAGCTCGATCGGCTCTGGCCCACGGCCCGACGATGCTTGTAACAGACTGTTACAAGTGGTCGAGCCGGGCATCGCGGCTCGCCGCCACCTCGAGGCGAAAGCCGTCGGGGTCGAGAAAGAACGTGGCGTAGTACTCCGGGTGGTATTGCGGCCAGAACTGTGGCGGGTGTAAAACCTCGGCTCCCGCATCACGCGCAGCTGCATGCGCGGCATCGACATCGCCCGCCGTCTCGACCGCGAGGGCCAGGTGATGCAGCCCGGGCGCGTAGAGCTCGAACGCCTGGTGCTCGAGCGCCTGCCGCAGCCCGAGCGAGCCGGAGCCGCGGCCGGGAAAACGCAGATAGTGGATCGACTCGCCCCGCTCGCCGTCAGCAAGCGCAGGCGGCTCGAGGCCAAGCGATCCGAAGACGGCCGCGTAGAACGCGAGCGATCGATCGAGATCGCGGCAGACGAGATCGACGTGACCGAGCCCGACGAGCACAGCGGAGTTCTAGTCGTCCATCGACTCGACGAGCAGCGTCGAGACGTCCACGACCCGCAGCTGCTTGCCCATCGAGCGAACGCCGTCGTCCAGCATCACCGTGCAGAAGGGACACGCGACCGCGAGTGTCTCCGCGCCCGTCTCGGACGCTTCGCGCACGCGCTCCTCGTTGATCGGGGTGCCCCGCTCCTCCATCCACATATGCGCACCGCCGGCGCCGCAGCAGAAGGTGCGCTCGCGGTTGCGCGACATCTCGACCGGCTTGCCGACCGAGGCGACGAGCTCACGCGGCTCGTCGCGAACGTCGTTGTGGCGGGCCAGGTAGCAAGAGTCGTGGTAGGTGATCTCGCCCTCCCCCGCCTTCGGCTGCAACTTGCCGTCTCGCACGAGCTCTGCAAGCAGCTGGGTGTGATGCATCACCTCGTAGCGTCCGCCGAAGTCCGGGTACTCGTTCCCGAGGGAGTTCAGGCAGTGCGGGCAGCTCGCAACGATCTTCGTCACCCGCGCATCGTTGAGCGTCGCGACGTTCTGCTCGGCGTACTGCTGGAAGACGTACTCGTTACCCATGCGTCGAGCGGGATCGCCCGTGCACGCTTCGCGGGCGCCGAGGATCGCGAAGTCGACGCCGGCCTTCTGCAGCAGCTTCGCCGTCGACTCGGCAGCGACGCGCGCGCGCTCGTCGTACGCAGCCGCGCAGCCGACCCAGTAGAGAACCTCCGGCGGCTCCTCCCCCTCGGCCAGCACTCGCACTCCGAGGTCCTCCGCCCACGACGCACGGTCACCCTGCGGCTTGCCCCACGGGTTCCCGACGCGCTCGACGTCGCGCAGCATCGTCTCCGCCTCCTGGGGGAAGCTCGACTGCATCATCACGAGGTCACGACGGAGGTCGACGATGTGATCGATGTGCTCGATCGACACCGGGCACTCGTGCACGCACGCCCCACACGTGACGCAGTCCCAGATCATCTCCTCGGGCACGCCGTTGCCGGCGATCTGTGAGAGCTCCCCGCCCGCAAGCAGGTTCGGGCCTTCGGCGAACACCTGGTCTCGGATGCCCATGATCAGGAGCTTCGGCGAGAGCAACTTGCCGGTCGCATAGGCAGGGCACACGTCCTGACAGCGCCCACACTCGGTGCACGAGAACGAGTCGACCATCTCCTTCCACGTGAGATCGCCGATCGTGCCCGCGCCGAAGCGAATCTCGTCGTCCGGCAGGTCGAACCGCAACGGCTCCAGGCGGCCACGCCTGCGCGTGCGAGAGAAGTAGACGTTGATGCCCGCCGTCGCGATGTGCAGGTGCTTGGAGTGCGGTAGGTAGGCAAGGAACGTGAGGATCACTGCGACGTGTGCCCAGACGAACACGCGCTCGAGGACGCGCGGAGCGGGGATCGCACCCGACACCCAGTTCGAGAGGAACGAGGCATGCGCCGGCCACTCGTTCAAGCCGGCTGCGATGCGCGCCGCGTGCCAACCGAGAAGCGTCAGCACGACGAGCGCGATCATCGCGAGGATGAAGTCGGCCTCGCCGAGGTGCGAGCCGTGGAAGCGCGCGGGCCGGACGACCTTGCGGATCCACGCCGCGGCCACGACACCGGTGAGCACCATCAGCACGAAGACATCGACTGCCGCCATGAACCAGCCCTGGGCGCCGAGCCACGGGATCGACCAGTCACGGTCGATGGCACCCACCATCGCCATCACGATCGTCGGGAAGAGAACGATGAACCCCCAGAAGATCAGCGCGTGGACGACGCCGGGGACCAGCCGTTGAAAGAGCTTGCGCTGGCCGAGGACGATCGTCGCTTCGTTGCGGACGCGGCCGGCCACGTCGTCGCTTCGGTCGAGCGGCTTCGCCGCGCGGACGAGACGTGTCAGGAAGAGCGCGCGGCGCGCAAACAGCGTTCCCGCAACGGCGATCGCCACCACGAGAGCGAGCGCGCCGGCGACGGTCGCTATGTCCCTCGAACCTTCCTGAGCTCGGCCGTGATCGCCGGCACGATCTCGTGCAGGTTCCCGATCACTGCGTAGTCGGCGTGCGCGAAGATCGTTGCCTCGGGGTCGTCGTTGATCGCGAGCATCGCCTTCGCACCCTTGCAGCCGGCGATGTGCTGCGTCGCGCCGCTGATGCCACAGGCGATGTACAGATCGGGCGACACCTTCGTCCCCGTCTGGCCGACCTGGTCGGTGTGCGGCCGCCAGCCCGCGCTCGTGACGACGCGTGAGCAGCCGACTGCGCCGCCGAGGAGATCGGCAAGCTCTTCAAGGATCGCGAAGCCCTCGCTCGAGCCGACTCCGCGCCCGCCCGAGACGACGACCTTCGCGTCGGCGAGCGAGATCTTGCCGCTTGTGTCGGGCGCGACGTGCTCGGCCACCCTGACCGCGTCTCCGAGCTCCGGAATCGCGACGTCGACGTCCAACGCTCCCTCGCTCGCGGCGAAGGTGAACGGTGCGGCCGTGTAGAGCTTGCGATCCGCATGCACGCGAGCTTCCTCGAGCAGGCTGCCGCCCCAGCGCTGGCGCGTGATCTCATCGCCGCGGACGTCGGTCACGTTCGCCGCGAACGGCAGGTCGAGTTGCGCGGCGACGTGCGCGAGCACCTCGTTCCCGCGATCGGAGCCCGCGCCGACGAGCACGTCCCAGTCGCGCGTGGCGAGCTCGCGCGCCCAGGCTGCGGGAGCATAGGGGCCGTCGAAGCGGACGACACTGGCAGTTCCGAGCTGCCGACCAAGCGTGACCGCCTGGAGCGAGAGGTCGTCCTCGTCCTCGATGAAAACGAGGACGTTCACGCCACGCCCAGCTTCTGCATCACCTCGACGACGGCAGCCGCCGCGTCCGGCCCACGGCCGAGGATCTCAGCCTGCTTCCCTTGTCCTTCGGGTACGACAAGACGCAGCTTCTCGAGCCGCGCCGCGGGTGCCGTGACCGGTCTCGCGTCGACAGGCTTGCGGTTCGCGCGCAACTTCGCGGGCACCGACGGATAGCGCGGCAGGTTCAGGCCCTCCTTCACCGTCACGACCGCCGGCAGCGGCACGTCGTAGACGTCACGGCCGCCCGCAACCTCCTGCTCGCAGCGCGCCCGGCCGTCGGCCAGCGTCAGGCCCTTCAGCCCGGTGACGACAGGGAGCCCGAGGGCGTAGGCGACCCGGATCCCAACCTGGAAGTTGCCCGAGTCCGCCGACTCGTTGCCGAAGACGATCAGGTCGAAGCGGTCCTCCCCACGGATCGCCTCGACGATCGCGCCGGCGGTGGCCTGCGCGTCCCACTCCTCGTCGCTCACGAGCTGGATCGCGCGGTCGGCCCCGAGCGCCATGCACTCGCGCAACTGCTCCTCGGCCTCCGCCGGGCCAAGCGTGAGCACGACGACCTCGCCGCCTTGTGCTTCGACGATGCGCACCGCCTCCTCGACGCCGCACTCTTCGTGCGGCGAGATCGTGAAGCCGAGGTGCCGGGTCTGCAGCGCCTGCGCGTCGTCGGTCAGCACCATCTTCCCGCCGGTGATCGGCACGCGCTTCACCGCGCAGAGAATCCTCAAGCCTTCACCCGTGAGTTCTCCGGATCGAACACCGGCGTCGAGTCGTTCGTCGCGACGGTGACCGGGTACTGCTCGCCCATGTACTCGACGAGCAGCTCCTCGCCGACGTTCGCAGTCTCGGGCGGCAGGTAGCTCATCAGGATGTGCTTGCCGATCGACGGGCCTGCACCGGCGCTCGTCACGTACGAGCGCCGCCCTTCGGCGTCGACGAGCGGCGCACCTGCCTTCGAGAGCACCGGCTCACGCCCGAGCGGGTAGCGCTTCACGCCGCTCGCGGAGGTGTGGTCGTCGACGGTCAGCGTGCAGAGGATCGCCGTCGGCTCGCTTTCGCGGTGCGCGACGTGCGCCTCCTTGCCGACGAAGTCGGGCGACTTCACCCGCCCCCACGCCATGCCGGCCTCGACGACGTCGTAGTCGGCGTCGAGCTCGAACCCGAACGCGCGGTAACACTTCTCGAGCCGGCCGGTGGTGCCGTAGACGCCGATGCCCGCCGGCACGGTGCCGTACGGCTCGCCCGCCTCCCAGACCAGGTCCCATAGCTTCGCGCCCTGCTCGATCGGCACGTAGAGCTCCCAGCCGAGCTCACCCACGTAGGAGATGCGCGAGGCGAGGACGCGCAGCGAGCCGAGCTCGATCATCCGGCAGGTCGCAAACGGGAACGCTTCGTGCGACATGTCGTCGGAGGTGAGGCTGGCGAGGATCTCGCGCGAGCGCGGCCCCCAGAGACCGAGCGTCGTGTAGGCCGACGTCAGGTCGGTGATGCTCGCGGTGCCGTCAGCGGGACGGTGGTCGGAGTACCACTTCAGATCGGCCATGCCGTGCGCGCCCCCGGTGACGACGCGGAACTGCTCGTCGCCGAGCCGCATCACCGTCAGATCGCTCTTGAACGTCCCACTCGGCGACAAGACCGGCGTGTAGACAACCTTGCCGGTCGCGACATCCATCTGGCGCATCGAGACCTTCTGCACCGTCTCGAGCGCGCCCGGGCCGGTGATGTCGAACACACAAAAGGCGGTGAGGTCGAACATCGCGGCGCGATCGCGCATCGCGAGGTGCTCGGCATTGATGATCGGCGACCACCAGCGCGATTCCCACTCGGCCTCGCGACGGCTGATCCGGTCGCCGTACTCCTCGAGCAGATTCGCGTTCGACTCGTACCAGTGCGGGCGCTCCCAGCCCGCCGCCTCGAAGAAGACGGCGCCGAGCTCCTGCTCCCGCGCGTAGAACGGCGACAGGCGCACCCGGCGGTTCGACTCCCACTGCTCCGCCGGATGGACGATGCCGTAGGTCTTGTTGAACCCTTCCGCCGCGCGCGCCTTCACGTGCTCCTTCGAGCGCTGGTGCTCGTAGAAGCGTGCGATGTCGGACGACTGCAGGTCGATCTCGGACTCGCCGTGCGTCATCCACTCCGCGACTGCCTTGCCGACGCCAGGCCCCTCCTTCACCCAGACCGCGGCCGCCGACCACAGGCCCTTCACCTCGGGCGTCTCGCCGAGCAGAGGCAGGCCGTCGGGTGTGAGCGAGAGGATGCCGTTGATCGCATACTTGATCCCGACCGATTCGTCGTTCAACACCTCCGGGATCAGCTCGAGCGCGTCCTCCATCTGCTGCTGGAAGTCTTTCTCGGTGAACGGGAACTCGGTCGGTGACAGCGCCGCTTCCTCGTTCGACGGGATCTCTTCGGGGTCGTGGAGGATCGGACGGTGGGCGTACGAGCCGATCTCGAGCCCGCTCCCGTCCTGGCGCTCGTACATGTTCGTGTCCATGTCGCGCACGATCGGGAACTCGATCACGCCCTTCGTGTCCTTGAAGTGCGGCACCGGCCCGACGTCGATCATCTGGTGCACAGCCGGTGTGAGCGGGATCGACGCGCCGGCCATCCGCGCGATCTTCGGGCTCCAGACGCCACAGCAGACGACGATCACCTCGGTCGCGATCTCGCCGCGCGAGGTCTGGATCGACTTGATCCGCCCGTCCTCGACGTCGATGCCGAGCACCTCCGTGTTGGCGAACACGCTGAGCGCCCCTTTGGCCTGTGCGCGCTCGCGCGCGATCGTCCCGAAGCGGAGCGAGTCGACGATGCCGACCGACGGTGTGTAGAAGCCGCCGACGATCACCGACTCCTCGATGAAGGGAACGAGCTCCCTCACCTCGGCCGGCGTGATGATGCGCGTGTCCTCGATCCCCCACGCCTTCGCAGACGCGACCCGGCGGCGCAGCTCCTCCATGCGCTCCTCGGTCCGCGCGACTTCGATGCCGCCGCTCTCGGTGAAGACGTCCCACTCGCGGTACTGGCGCACCGAGTCGAGCGTGAGCTGCGTCATCTCCTTGGAGTGGTCGACGGGGAAGATGAAATTCGAGGCATGGCCGGTCGAGCCGCCGGGGTTCGGCAGCGGCCCTTTGTCGAGCAGGACGAGCTCGGTCCACCCGAGCTCGGCGAGGTGGTACGCAAGGCTGTTACCGACGATGCCGGCGCCGATCACGACCGCGTTCGCACGGGTCGGCAGCGTGGATGGCTCAGTCATGGAATTGAGATGTCATGCAACTGATATATCACGTCGCGGCGCCGGCGTCACCGCGCGAGGAGCACCCGGCGCATTGCGCTCTCGAAGTGCTCGACGTGGTCGCGCATGATCTGCGCCGCCACATCCCCTTTGCCGAACGCAACCGCCTCGAGGAGCGCCCGGTGCTCGAGCACTGCGGCCTGAAGCTCGCCGGTCTCCTCGAGTGCCAGCATCCAGATGCGGAGCGCGAGTGCGTAGTACTCCTCGAGCGTCGCCTCGAGAAAGTGGTTGTGAGTACAGCGGTAGATCGTGCGGTGAATGCGCTGATCGAGATCGATCAGCGCCTTGTCGTCGCGCGCCTTGCTCGAGCCGAGCTCGTTCAGAAGCTCGCCGAGAGCATCGAGATCAAGCTGGGTGGCCCGCTCGGCCGCCAGGCGCGCCGCCTCGGGCTCGAGCACGGACCGAACCTCGCAGAGGCGCGCGAGATCTCGCACGTCGACGGTCGTGACGAAGATGCCGCGGCGGGGATAGACCTCGACGAGCTTCTCCTGCGCCAGGCGACGGAGGGCCTCGCGCACGGGAGTGCGACCGATCTCGAGGCGCTCGATCAGCTCCCGTTCGTTCACGACCGCGCCCGGCGCAAGCTCGAGCGTGACAATCAGCTCGCGAATCGCAAAGAACGCCTGATCGGCAAGCGACAGGGTCTCGCCGGCCGGCGGGATCAGAGGCCGAGCTATGCCTGCCCTAGCCACGGAGATATATTACTCGTATCCTCGCGTCGAAAGAGAAGCCGACGAAAGGACGGAATGGGAACGACGATGCTCTCGTCGCTGGAGATCGCGCAGCAGGCGACGCTCCGGCCGATCACCGAGATCGCGGCAGCAGCCGGTCTCGAGCCAGGCGAAGTCGAGCCGTACGGCCGCTACAAGGCGAAGATCGATCTCGGCGTGCTCGACCGCCTCGCCGCGAAGGCCGACGGCAAGCTGATCGACGTCACGGCGATCACCCCGACGAAGGCAGGCGAGGGCAAGACGACGACGTCCGTGTCGCTGACACAAGGGCTCGGTCACATCGGTCGCTCGGTCGCACTGTGTCTGCGGGAGGCGTCGCTCGGGCCCGTGTTCGGGATCAAGGGCGGGGCGGCAGGTGGCGGCTACACCCAGGTCGTGCCGATGGAGGATCTGAATCTCCACTTCACCGGCGACATCCACGCGATCGGCGCGGCGAACAACCTGCTTGCCGCGATGATCGAAGCGCACATCCTGCACGGGAACAAACTCGGCATCGACCCCCTTTCGGTCAGCTGGCGCCGCTGCATCGACATCAACGACCGCGCACTGCGCGACGTTGCGATCGGCCTCGGCGGCCGGGCGAACGGCTATCCCCGGCAGACCGGCTTCGACATCACCGCTGCGTCGGAGGTGATGGCGATCGCCGCCGTCGCCTCGGATCTCCAGGATCTGCGCCGCCGGCTGGGCGCGATCACGGTCGCAAATTCCTACGACGGCGAGCCGGTCACTGCCGAGCAGATTCGGGCCGCCGGCTCGATGGCTGTGCTGCTGAAGGAGACGATCAAGCCGAATCTCGTGCAGACGCTCGAGGGCCAGCCGGCGTTCGTTCACTGCGGTCCGTTCGCGAACATCGCGCACGGCAACAACTCGGTCGTCGCCGACCGGGTCGCCTTGAAGCTCGCCGACTACGTCGTCACCGAGAGCGGCTTCGGCTCGGACATGGGCATGGAGAAGTTCTTCGACATCGTCTGCCGGCTCGGCAACCTCCGCCCCGACGCCGTCGTGCTCGTCGCAACCGTGAAGGCGTTGAAGCACCACGCGCAGGATCCCGATGGCGGTGCGGCTGCGATCGAGACCGGCGGGGCGAACCTCGCCCGGCATCTGTCGATCGTGCGCGAGTTCGGGTTGAACGCCGTGGTGGCGGTGAATCGGTTCCCCGGCGACACCGAGGACGAGGTCGAGCTCGTGAAGCGCATCGCGCTCGAGCACGGCGCCTACGCAGCCGAGGTGAACGACGGGTTCAGCCACGGCGGCGCCGGCGCGGCGGCGCTCGCCGAGGCGGTTGTCGCCGCCGCCGACGAGCCCGCGAGCTTCGACTACCTCTATCCGCTCGACGCGCCGATCGAGGAGAAGATCGAGGCGATCGCCAAGCGCGCCTACGGCGCCGACGGGGTCTTCCTTCAGCCGGCCGCACGCGCGAAGATCAACGTATTCAACAAGGCGGGCCTTGGCGGCCTCCCGATCTGCATGGCAAAGACACACCTCTCCCTCTCACATGACCCGACCCTCGCGAACGCACCCTCGGGCTTCACCGTCGGCGTGCGCGACCTGCGGGCCTACACCGGCGCGGGTTGGATCGTCGCGCTCTGCGGCGACATGCAAACGATGCCGGGCCTCGGCAAGACGCCCGCCGCGTTCGACGTCGACATCGATGAGAACGGTGAGACGGTTGGCCTCTTCTAGCGGCAACGGCGCGCCGCCAGCCCAGCCGCTGATCAAGGCGGAAGGGATCTGGAAGATCTTCGGCCGCAATGCCGGGAAAGTGATCGGCACACCCGATGCGGACCTCCCCCGCGCCGAGTTGCGCGACAAGACCGGCTGTGTCGCCGCCGTCAAGGATGTGTCGTTCGAGGTCTATCCCGGCGAGGTCTTCGTCGTGATGGGGCTCTCCGGCTCCGGCAAGTCGACCCTCGTACGCACCCTGATCCGGCTGATCGAGCCGACCGCCGGCCGGGTCGAGATGGACGGCCATGACGTCACCGCAGCGAGCCGCGACGAGCTTTTGCAGCTTCGGCGGCACACGTCGTCGATGGTGTTCCAACACTTCGGCCTGCTCGCGCACCGCAGCGTGATCGACAACGTCGCGTTCGGCCTCGAGGTGCAGGGCAAGCCGAAGAGCGAGCGGCTCGCTCGCGCAGCGGAGATCCTCTCCCTTGTCGGGCTCGAGGACGCCGCGAATCAGTTCCCGGACGAGCTGTCCGGCGGGATGCAGCAGCGCGTCGGCCTCGCGCGCGCGTTCGCAGTCGACCCAAAGGTGATGCTCTACGACGAGCCGTTCAGCGCGCTCGATCCGCTGATCCGCCGCGACATGCAGGACGAGGTGATCCGCCTGCAGCACGAGACCGGCAAGACGATGGTCTTCATCACCCACGACCTGCCGGAAGCCCTGCGCCTGGGTGACCGCATCGCGATCATGCGCGATGGACGCGTGGTGCAGCTCGGCACGCCGGAGGATCTCGTCGGCTCTCCCGCGGACGAGTACGTCGCGAACTTCGTACGCGACATCCCACGCAGCCACGTGCTGACTCTGCGCTGGATCATGCGAGATGCAACGCCGGGTGAGCTGGACGGTCCACGCCTGGACGTGTCGACGACGGTGCGCAAGGCTGTGCCGGTGATCGCCGGCAGCGAACGCCCGGTCTGCGCGATCGAGAACGGCCGCGTCGTCGGCGTCGTCGACAAGACCGACGTCCTCACTGCAATCGCCGGCGAGGGCGAGGGGGAGTAATACGTGGCCGTCGCCGAGACCGCCGCGCATCCCCTGCCGCGACACCTTCCTGCGCCGTGGTGGCGCGGCAAGGCCGGAGCGGCGGCACTGGTCGTCCTCGCGATGCTCGTCGCGTACTTCCGCTGGAAGAACCACTGGGCCTGGCCCGCCGCGCTGACCTGGAACTCGCTTTCACCGCACCTCGACCGCTTCCAGGTATGGCTCTCGGACAACCGCAACCTGCCCCATCCGAACATCGCGTTCCGCATCTTCAACGGCTTCGCGAACTTCCTCGACCACCTCGTCGCCTGGCTGACGCGGCTCTTCTACTTCCTCAAGTGGACGGGAACCGCGACGCTCGGCACGCTCATCGTGCTGCGCTTCGGCGGCCGCAACGCCGCGCTCGGAACTCTGATCGCCTTTGCGAGCTTCGCCACACTTGGGCTCTGGGATCAAAGCGTCCAGACGTTCGCGCTCATGTTCGCGGCGGTCGGTATGTCGCTCGCCGTCGGTATGCCGCTCGGGGTTCTCGCAGGGCGGTCGTCGCGGTTCAACCGCGCCATCACGCCGATCCTCGACGCGATGCAGATCATCCCCGCGTTCGCCTATCTGATGCCGGTCGTGATCCTCTTCTCCGTCGGGCCGGGCGCCGCCGTCGTGACGACGATGATCTACGCCGTTCCGCCTGCGATTCGCATCACCGCGCTCGGCATCCGCGGCGTCGCGACGAACACGGTCGAGGCCGCGACTGCGCTTGGCGCCACACGCTGGCAGGTGCTGGCGAAGGTGCAGCTGCCGCTTGCCCGCCGGATGCTGCTTCTCTCCGTGAACCAGACCATCCTGTTCGCGCTCTCGATGGTCGTGATCGCAGGCCTGATCGGCGGCGCCGGTCTCGGTGACGCCGTCACGAACGGCCTCTACACCGATCCGGCGTTCGCGATCTTCGCCGGAGCGGCGATCGTGATCATGGCGATCGCGCTCGACCGCGCGACCGAGGCGATGGCGAACCGTACCGACCCCGCCCGCAGGCACCTGACCGCCCACAAGGCGCACGTCCTCCGGCTGTACACCGCGGGCTGCGCCGTCGCCGTCGTGGTCGCGACCGTCCTCGGCCACATGCTCAGCGCGAACACGGTGTGGTCGCGCTGGACGGCGCAGGACTGGCTGCGGGTCTACGTGCAACGTGCCCTCGACTACATCCAGAACCCGAACACGTTCCTCTTCCGCGATCTCACGAACCCGACGGGCGACTTCCTCGTCCAGCACGGGATCCAGCCGCTGCGCACGTTCTTCATCGCCACCCCGTGGCCGATCACGCTCGCAGGCCTTGTGGCATTCGCGTTCCTGCTCAGTGGCCCCCGCCGCGCCCTGATCGCCGGGTTGATGCTCTGCATCGTCGGCCTGGTCGGCGAGTGGGCGAACGCGATGGACACGTTCTCGCAGGTACTCGTCGCGACCGTCCTGACCGTGATCGTCGGACTCGCGATCGGCGTGTGGGCGGCAGAGAGCAGAACGGTGTCGCGCATCGTGCGGCCGATCAACGACGTGCTGCAGACATTGCCGCAGCTCGTCTACATCATCCCGTTCATCTACCTGATGCCGGTCTCCGGCGTTCCAGGTGTGGTCGCCTCGGTGCTCTATGCCTCGCCGGTGATGATCAGGCTCGTCCAGCGTGGGATCGAGGGCGTCTCACCTGAGTCGATCGAAGCCGCGACGTCCTTCGGGGCAACCCGCGCTCAGGTGCTCGTGAAGGTGAAGATCCCACTGGCGCGCGAGGCGATCATGCTCGGGGTCAACCAGGCGATCATCATGGTGCTCGCGGTCGTTGTGATCGGCGGGCTCGTCGGTTCCGGCGCACTCGGGTACGAGGTCGCGCAGGGCCTGCAGCGAAACGCATTCGGGCAGGGGGTCATCGCGTCGGTCGCGATCCTCGCGCTCGGTATCGCCCTCGACCGGGTCACCCAAGGCCGGGGCGCGGCACGTGCACGGAGCGACAGCTAGAGAATGTGTCATTCATGAAGGAGGAGCGGATGTCGAAGGGGTTCAATCGCCGCAGGCTCGCGGCAGTCGTCGGGGTGCTCGTCGTTGCCGTCGCAGCGATCGCTGTCATGGTCGCCGTCCCCGCCGGTGCGCGCACGTCGAGTTGCGGCACGGTCACGCTGAATGAACAGGCGTGGGCCGGGTCGACCGCCAACACGTACGTGGCGAAGGCCGTGCTCGAGGGAATGGGCTGCAAGGTCAAGATCACGCAGATCGCAGAGATCCCCGTCTACCAGGCGCTCGCAAACGGCAAGTCCGACGCCGTCCTCGAGGACTGGCAGCACGTGGCGCAGTACAAGCAGTACATCGACAAGCAGCACACGGTCGTCGCAGGCGGCCCGAACGGCGTCGTCGGTCACATCGGGTGGTACATCCCGACGTACCTGATGAAGGCGCATCCCGAGTTCGCGACGTGGAAGGGGTTGAAGGGCAAGGAGTCGCTCTTCAAGAGCCCGGAGTCAGGCTCACAGGGGATGTTCCTCGGCGGCGACCCGTCCTACGTGCAGAAGGACGCACAGCTGATCCAGGCGCTGGGCTTGAACTTCAAGTTCGTCAGCGTCGGCGCCGAGCCTGCTCAGGTGGCGCGCTGGAGCCAGCTGTACAAGCAGCACAAGGCGGTCATCTTCTACTGGTACACGCCGCAGTACCTGAACACGGAGTACCAGCTCTCGGAGGTGAAGCTCCCGCCGCGCTTCGCGGGCTGCCAGGACGATGCCAAGAGCGGGGGCAGCGTCAAGCAGTACCGCTGCGCGTACGACAACACGATCATCGAGAAGGTCTTCAGCAAGAAGTTCGCCACCGGCGGCTCGCCCGCGTATCCGGTGCTGAAGCGGTTCTCATGGTCGAACAAGGATCAGGAGATCGTCGCCAAGTGGATCGCTGGTGACCACATGAACCCGGACAAGGCCGGGCAGAAGTGGGTCGCTGCGAACAAGGCGAAAGTCAACAAGTGGCTCGGGAAGTAGCCGGCCACTGAAGCACGCTTGCTGCGAGGGGCGCCTGCGGGCGCCCCTCGTTGCGTCAAGCAGCGTCCGCTATTCGGGCCAGGACGCGCCGCGAATGCCGTCGTGTGCGGCGAGTGTCCGCACGACCACTTCGCGCGAGATGCCCCGCGGAAGATGCAGCTTTACCTCGACGCTGCGCTCGTCTTCGCCGACCTCGAACGACTCGAGGTGGACGCCGAGTCGCTCGACCGCCTCGACGACTGCACGTGGGCTACCTCCCGGCGCGAGCACGACGTCGAGGTGGTGGACGTGGTCGCGATCGAGCAGCCGGCCGACGAGGCGCAGCGGCCACAGCATGATCAGGACGAGCACGGTAGTGATGATCGCGGCGGCGTAGGAGCCGGCTCCCGACGCCATGCCGATCGCGGCGACGGCCCAAAGCGTCGCAGCAGTCGTGAGACCCCGAATCGACAGGCCCTGGCGGATGATCGCGCCGGCGCCGAGGAAGCCGATGCCGCTGACGATCTGCGCCGAGATGCGCGAAGGGTCGAGCCGGACGAACGCGCCGCTGCCGCTCCCGAGCACGTCACGGAACCCGAAGGCAGAGACGACGGTGAAGAGCGCGGCGCCGACGGCGACCAGCATGTGTGTGCGCAGGCCCGCTTCGCGCTCCCGGAACTCGCGCTCGATGCCGATGATGCCGCCGAGAAGCGCGGCGAGCCCGAGGCGGAGAACCTCGTCGTTCCAGCTCAGCGTCGGCAGCGAGGCCGCGATCGTGCTCACGAGGGACCGGGTTCGGTCACGATGATGTCTTTCCTGCGCGCTTGAGCTGTCGTCGACCTAGCGCGCAAGCAGCGCCACCCCGGCGACGACGAGCACAGCACCCGCGATCCGCGCGGCTCCGACACGCTCCTTGAGCACGACGGCAGCGAGTGCCGTTGCGACGACGACGCTCGTCTCACGTACCGCCGCCACCGACGCGGCTGAGGCGCGCTGCAGGGCTGCGAGCACGAGCGCATAGGCGATGAACGTTGCAAGGCCGGCAACCACCGTGGCGGGGCCGACGGCTGCGCGCACGGCGGCGGCGCCTTTCACACGCAGCACGGCGCTCGAGTAGAGAATCGCCGGGCCTGCCATCGACAGCTCGAGGTACGGAATCGGTCCCGCGTGCCTGATGCCCTGCTTGTCGACGAGGGTGTACCCGGCGATGCACGATGCAATGGCGACGCCGAACGCGATCGCTCCCGGATCGGTGTTGCGCAGGCCACGCACGACGAGCACGCCGACAACCACCAGCAGCACCGCAGTCACCTGCGTCCACGACGTGTCGTGACCGAGCGCGACGATGCCGATGAGGAGCACGAGCACGGGTGCACCGCCGCGGGCGACCGGATAGACGACCGAGAGCGGCGCCTTCCGGTACGCGGTCGCGAGCAGCGCGAAGTAGGCGATCTCGAGGGCGCCGCTGCCGACGAGCCAGGGCCAGACGCCGGCGTCGGCGTGCCAGACGACGACGGCCACCGGCAGAAATGCGAGCTCGGCGACGATCAGTGCAACCGCGGTCGCCGACTCGATGTCGGGCGCGCGGGCGAGTAGCAGGTTCCAGAGCGCATGGAACCCGGCGGCACCGAGCGCGAATGCGAGAGCCGACGCCGGCATGGGCCGAGAGTAGGCTGCGGCGCGGATGGCCGTCGCATTCGACTTCAACGGCACGCTGTCGGACGACGAGCCGGTGCTGCTCCGCGTGTATCAGGAGCTCTTCGCCGAGCAGGGACGTCCACTCACCCAGGCGCAGTACTACGAGCACCTCGCCGGCCATACCGACGAGGAGATGTTCACCCGCTGGCTCGGGCGGGCCGACCCGGCGTTGATCGCCGAACGGGTCGACCGCTACATCGCGCTCGTCTCGGACGGCTCGACGGTCGACCAGGATGCGCGCGCTGCAGTGCGCTTCGCGGCGTCACAGGGACCGGTGGCGATCGTCTCGGCGGCAGTCCGCAGCGAGATCGACGCGGTCGTAGACGCCGCCGGGATCCGGGATGCGATCGCCCTCGTCATCTCGCAGGATGATGTGGTGAACGGCAAGCCGGACCCCGAGTGCTACCTCCTTGCCGCGCGGCAACTCGGATGCGAGCCGCCTGAACTGCTCGTCTTCGAGGACACCGACGTCGGTCTCGCAGCCGCCAAGGCTGCCGGAGCGCGCGTCGTCGGCCTGACGCGAACGCTCGGCGCCGCGCGGATGGCGGCGGCCGATGAGCTCGCCGAACGGATCGACGTGCCGCTGCTGAGGCGTCTGCTGTGCTCGTGATCGCCCACCGCGGGGCGTCGTTCGAGCTGCCGGAGAACACGCTGCCGGCGTTCGAGCGTGCGATCGAGATGGGAGCCGACTACGTCGAGTTCGACGTGCACGCCGACCGCAACGCGAACCTCGTCGTCACACACGATCCGCCACGGGGCGCCCATCCGAGTCTCGCCGAGGTGCTCGACCTCTGTCACGGGAGGATCGGCGTGATGGTGGAGCTGAAGCGGCCGAGCCGCTACCGTGGGATCGTCCCGCGTGCGCTCGCGCTGATGCGTGACGACGACGTGCTCGTCTGCTTCCAGCGCCGCGCGCTCGAGGAATCGCGTGCGCTGCGTCCGGCGATTCGCACGGTGCAACATGTGGGGTTCGGCGTCTCGATCCGGCGCGCCGCAGGCGCATGGGCGGCTGGGTTCCAGAACGAACGGGTGACACCGCGCGGCCTCGAGACGGCACGCCGCGTCGGCCTCGAGACGACCGTCTACACCGTCAACGACGAAGCGCGGATGCTCGAACTGCAGCGGCTCGGCGTCTCGGGCGTCTTCACTGATCGTCCGGATCGAGCACTGGCAGCCCTGGGCCGTCGTCCGGCAGGCTGATCAGCTTCGCACCTTCCGACGGGATCTTCGCGACGACCGACGCACCGACAGGCAGCGCCGCCGCACGCGCGGTCGACATGTCGGCGATCAGGCTCGTGCCGCTGCCGCTGACCTTCACGCGCGTCACCGGGCCGAGGAACGTCTGAGTCAGCACCTCGCCGGCGAACGAGTTCGGCGCCGTGCCGTTGGTGGCGGCCTCGAGCTCGAGCGACTCCGGACGGATCAGCACGAGGACCCGCTCGCCGTTCCGGCGGCCGCGCGCGGCATCGACGTGCAGCCGCAGCCCCGAGTGCTCGACCTCACCGGTCTCCCCGTCCACGACCCTGGAGTCCAGGCGGTTCATCGTGCCGATGAACTCCGCGACGAACGGTGTCGCCGGGGCGACGTACATCTCGGTCGGCGTCCCCATCTGCTCGATCACCCCGCCGTACATGACGGCGACGTGATCCGAGATCGCGAGTGCCTCTTCCTGGTCGTGCGTGACGTACAGCGTCGTGATGCCGAGCTCGAGCTGGATGCGCCTGATCTCCTCGCGGAGCTGCACGCGCACTTTCGCGTCGAGCGCCGACAGCGGCTCGTCGAGCAGAAGCACGCGAGGCTCGATCGCGAGTGCACGCGCGAGCGCAACACGCTGCTGCATGCCTCCCGAGAGCTGGTGCGGGTAACGGTCGACGGCATGGGCGAGGCCGACGAGCTCGAGGAGATCGTCGACGCGGCTGCGACCGTCTCCCTTGTGCTTGCCGCGGATCCGCAGCCCGAACTCGACGTTCTGACGGGCGTTCATGTTCGGAAACAGCGAGTACGCCTGGAAGACCATGCCCATGTCGCGCTTGTTGGGCGGCACACGCGTCAGGTCCTTGCCCTCGACGAGGATCCGGCCCTCGTTCGGCTGGTCGAAACCAGCGACGAGCCGCAGGGCAGTCGTCTTGCCACACCCCGACGGGCCAAGGAGCGAGAGGAACTCGCCCTGCTGGAGGTCGATGTTGATGCCCTTCAGCGCCTGGAACGTGCCGAAGCTGCGGTGGAGGTTCTCGAGCTGGAGGTAACTCATCTCGCTCCTGCAATCACGGCGCTGCGCGCGCCTCGTTTACGCCCGACGAGCAGCAGCGACAGCATGGCCGCCCAGGTGATGCCAAAGCTCATCAGCGTCAACGCGCCCGCCGGGAAGCCCTGAGACTCGTTCACGTACTGGATGAAGATCGGGAAGGTGTGGAACGCCGCGAGATTCGCGATCGTGAACTCGCCCATCACGATCGCGAGCGTCAGGAACGACGCGGCAAGCGCAGCCGAGCGGATGTTCGGGAGGATGACCCGGAACAGGGTCGTCGTCCAGCGCGCCCCGAGGCTCTGCGATGCCTCGGTCAACGTATGCACGTCGATCGAGCGAAAGCCTGCGTCGAGCGAGAAGAACATGTAGGGGAACGCGAGGATCACGTATGCCGTCGCCAAGAATCCCCACGGCGTGCCGTAGTACCAGTGCGGCGTGCCGCGGAAGGTGCGGAGCAGACCGACGACCATCACGATCGGGGGCACGACAAACGGCACGAGGGCCATGAAGGCGATCACCGGCCGTAGCCTCGGCAACTTCAGGTGCACCAGGTAGATCGTCGGCACGAAGAGGAGCAGGCTGATCGTGATCGTCTCGAGTGCGAGCAGGAACGAGATCTTGATCGTGTGCCAGAAGTCGCCGTTGTGCACCACCCAGCCGTAGTTGCTCAGGGTGCAGCACGGCGTGCCGATCACGTTGCGCTTGAGGCTGAAATCGAGCGTCGCGTAGAGCGGGAGCACGAAGTACCCCACTCCGAGGAGCAGCCAGATATACGCGCTCGGCGCCATGCGCAGCTTCTTCACTTCGCCCACCTCGCGGCGCGGCGCTGAAGCGGTATGTAGATGAGCATCATCAGCGCGAGCACCACGAACATGCCGAACGCGAGTGCCTGCGCGAGATGCGGGTTGTCGAGCACGTTGCCGGTGTAATACGCGCCGATCAGGATCGGGACGATGTTCTGGCCCTGGTTGAGGCTGTATGCCGTCGCGTACGCGGCGAAGGCGTTCCCGAAGAGCAGGATGAATGCGCCAAGGAACGACGGCATCAGCACCGGGATCCCCACGTAACGCCAGAACTGCCAGCCCTTGGCTCCGAGATTGGACGCCGCTTCGCGCCATTCGCGTTTGAGCCCGTCGATCGCCGGCGCGATGACGAGGATCATCAGAGGCAGCTGGAAATACAGGTAGGCGAGCTCGATGCCGCGCGCCGAGAAGAGCTGGAAGTGCGGCCATTTCGCACCGATGTCGTAGCCCGAGCTTCGGAACCACACGGTCACGACGCCGAGCGGGCCGAGAGTCGCGATGAACGCGAACGCAAGCGGGATGCCCCCGAAGTTCGCGGCAACGCCCGAGAAGGTGCTGAGCGCCGAGCGGATCCAGCGCGGCGTTCCGTCACGGATCGCGGCGTACGCGACGAACATCCCGAACACCGCGCCGGCGATCGCCGTGATCAGACTGATCTGGATGCTGCCCCAGTACGCGTCGATGTACGGGTGGTGGAAGAGCAGCTTGATGTTCGAGAAGGTCGCGTGGTCGTGCTTGTCCTGAAACGCGCCGAGCATGACCGCGGCGGCGGGCACGAACAAGAACGCAATTGTGTACGCGAAGAACGGGAGCGTCCCGATCCACGCGAGCGAAAGGCGCCTCCGGCCGGACGCGATGTCCGGCCGGGGCGCCCCGGTTGCAGCCTCGGCCGCGATTGCTTCTTACCCGCCGACCTTCGCAGGCCAGTCGGTCGCGATCTTCGCCTTCGCCTTCGTCTGCTGGCCAAGGCTCGCGAACTTCACCTTTGCGTACAGCGCGGACGACGGGAGCGCCGCCAGCAGCGACTTCGGCAGCACCTTGCGCGCTGCCAGGTCGTTGAACCGGGCCGGATGCGAGAAGCCCTTGAGCCAGATCAACTGGCCCTGGTCGGAGTAGCAGAACTCCTCCCACAGACGCGCCGCCCACGGATGGGGAGCAGTCGCATTGACAGCCTGGGCGTAGTACGCGGCGTACACACCGTCAGAGGGGATCGAGACTCCCCAGTTCGCGGCCGGGAACTCCTTGACGTACGCAAGGTTGTTGTAGTCCCAGTCGATCGAGATGGGCGTCTGGCCCGATGCCACCGTCTGCGGTGTCGTCTGCACCGGGATGAAGTTGCCCGACTTCTTCAACGTCGCGAAGAAGTCGATTCCCGGGCCGACGTCCGACAGGGTGCCGCCTGCCCCGAGCGTCGCGGCGAACACGCCGGCGATCGCCGAGCCTGACGATAGCGGCGAGCCGTTCATCGCGACCTTGCCCTTGTACTCGCCCTTCAGCAGGTCCTTCCACGTCTTCGGGGGGTTCTGGACGAGGCTCTTGTTGTAGCCGATCGACACAGCGCCCCAGTAGTCCCCCATCCAGAAGCCGCGCGTGTCCTTCAACGAGCGCGGAATCGTCGCGTAGTTCGTGTTGAAGTACTTCGCGTACAGACCTTCATTCGCGCCGGCGATCGCGAAGGCGAGGCTGACGTCGACGACGTCCGGAGCACGAGAATCACCCTTGAGCGAGCGGATCGCCTCGTTCTCCTGGGCGGAGCTGCCGTCCGGGTTGTCGTTCGTGATCTTGATCCCGTACTTCTTCTGGAAGGTCGAGATCATCTCGCCATAGTTCGCCCAGTCGGGCGGCAACGCGATCGTGTTGAGATGGCCTTCCTTCCGTGCGTTCTTGACGAGGAGTGCAAGCCCCGCCTTGGTCTCGGTCGTCGGAGGCCCGGCAAAGCGCATGCGGCTCGCGCCGAGCGCCGTTCCCGCGCTGCCGAGGACGGTGAGGCCGACGGCGGCCGCCGCGCTGCGCCGCAGCATCGACGAGCGGCTCATTCCTTCTTCTTCGAGCTTGGCCCAGAACTCGATTTCTTGGGCCTCGTAGTCCTCCATGCAGTTCGCCTCCCGGTTGGTGGTCGATCAAGAAGATCATGACAAGGAGTTCATTTCAATAGGTGAAGCGCACAAGTTTCACCATGTGGAAATGCCCTGTTCACCACGCTATCTGTGAGTAGGCTCGATCGTGTGAGCCCATTCGACGCCGAGGGTGAGTGGCTTCGCTGCGCCCTCCACGCCCACACGACCAACTCGGACGGAGAGCTGGCGCCGGAAATGCTCGTTCGCCACTACGACTGGGCGGGGTACGACGTCCTCGCGATCACCGACCACTGGGTACGAACCGCGTCGCCCTCGACCGATCGCCTGCTTGTCATCCCGTCGGCCGAGCTGAACGCGAATGCTCCCGATCGGCAGAACGACGCGCACGTGCTCGCCCTCGGCCTCGAAGCCGATCCGGAGATTCCTGATCTCGACTTCGCTCCGCTGCCGGAGGTGGTCGCCTGGATCGCCGAGAACGGCGGCGTCCCCTACCTCGCACACACGTACTGGAGCGGCCTGCGCACTGAGCAATGGGAGGACTGCCAGGGGCTCCTCGGCATCGAGGTGTGGAACACGGGCTGCGAGCTCGAGGTCGGGCGCGGCGATTCGTCGCTGCACTGGGACGAGGCGCTCGAGCGTGGGCGCGATTTCTTTGCGCTTGCGACCGACGACTCGCATCATCCAGGCTTCGACAGCGGCTTCGCCTGGACGTGGGTGCGCGCCGCCCAGAAGTCACAGGCGGCGGTGCTCGACGCGCTGCGGTCCGGCTCGTTCTACGGCTCGACCGGGCCGCGGATCGATGCCGTCGACCTGACAGACGCTGACGTGACGGTGCGCTGCAGCCCCGCGGCAAGCGTCACGCTCTATACGGGACGCGCACGCGGAGCGAGGGTGAATGCGGGCCGACTCGGCTATCCATCGAACGGCGAGATCCTCGAGCGCGACGACGCGGGCCTGATCACCGCTGTGAAGCTCGAGCGGCCGTTCCGCCAGCCGTATGGGCGGGTCGAGGTCGCCGCAGCCGACGGAACGAAAGCGTGGACGAACGCCCTGTGGATCGCGTAGCCGCAGTCACGGAGCTCGGCTCGCGCCACTTCGATCTGCTCGTGATCGGTGGCGGGATCGTCGGCGCCGGCATCGCCGAGGCCGCGAGCGCGCACGGGCTCGACGTGGCGCTGGTCGAGCGCGGCGACTTCGCATCGGCAACCTCGAGCGCCTCTTCCAAGCTGATCCATGGCGGGTTGCGCTACCTCCAGATGGGCGACATCCGGCTGGTGCGCGAGGCGCACGAGGAGCGGCGCGCATTGATGAACGTCGTCGCACCTCATCTCGTGCACCGGCTGCCGTTCGTCTTCCCGCTCTACAGCGACGGCCCGCACCGTCCCTGGTTCGTGCGCACGGGCGTCCTCCTGTACTCGGCCCTGGCTCGCGCGAAGCTGAACGGCCGTGTCAGCGAGACCCGCGCGCTCCGGCTCGTCCCGCAGCTGCGCACCGAAGGCCTGCATTCCTCGGCGCTCTATGCCGACGCCTGGACGAACGACGCGCGGCTGACCGTGGCGAATGTGCGCGCCGCCGCCGACCGTGGTGCGGTTGTCCTGAACTACGCCGAGGTCGTCGCAATTCACGGCGCGGGCGCCGAGGTGCGCGTCGACGATTCGACCGTCGCGGTGCGAGCTCGCTCGATCGTCAACGCGACAGGGCCGTGGCTCGACCGCGTCCGCCGGCTCGAGGATCCGGCTGCCGCCGCCTCGATCCGGCTGTCGAAGGGCGTGCACCTGATCGTCGACGGCGGCGAGGGATGGAGCGCGGCGGTGACGATCCCGCACGACAAGGTCCGTGTCAGCTTCGCGATCCCGTGGGAGGGCAAACTGCTGCTCGGGACGACCGACACGCTCCACGAGGGCGAGCCCGAGGCCGCTCGTGTCACCGACGACGACATTCGCACGGTGCTCGCCGAGGCGGCCGTGGGCGTCGACGGGCTCGGCGAGGTGCGCGCGAGCTTCTGGGGGCTGCGCGTCCTCCCCGGCGGGCCTGGCTCGACGGCGAACGCACGCCGCGAGACGGTCTACACGAAGGGGAGCGCGGGCATGTTGAGCGTCGCGGGCGGGAAGCTCACGACCTACCGCCGCATCGCCCTCGACGCGCTCGACCAGCTCGGCGTTCGCAACCTCGACCGGAAGCCACGGCCGCTGCCGGGGGCAACGGGACTGAGCTCCGTAAGCTGGCCGGTCGAGCTCGACGCGGCGACTCGCAGCCATCTGCTCCACCTCTACGGGTCGCTCGCGCCCCATGTGCTTGCGCCGGCGGTGGACGATCCGTCGCTCCTCGAGCCGATCGTCGCCGGACGGCCGGATCTCCGCGCGCAGGATCTCTACGCCCGCGAGCACGAGTGGGCCCGCACGGACGAGGACGTCACGCGCCGCCGCACAACCGTGTGGCTCGCCGGCGCGAAGGTGTAGCTGTCTCACAGTGTGAACCAGCACGACCTGGGGCGCCGCAGACGCGTCTATATTCGAACCATGCCTCCGCGTTACACCAGGCTGACCGAACCGCTCGTCCGTGAGAACGGTGAGCTGAAGGCCGCAAGCTGGGACGAGGCGCTTGATCGCGCCGCGGCCGGCTTTCGCACCGCGCGCGACCGGGGCGCGATGACCGGTCTCTTCAGCTGCTCCAAGGCCACGAACGAGTTGAACTTCGCTGCCCAGAAGTTCTCGCGTCTCGCCCTGCACTCGAACAACATCGATAGCTGCAACCGCACCTGACACGCTCCTAGCGTCGTCGGTCTGGCGACGGTGTTCGGTGCAGGCGGCGGGACAAGCTCCTACGAGGAGCTGCGCGAATGTGCGGACCTGATCGTGCTGTGGGGCTCGAATGCCCGCGAAGCCCATCCGATCTTCTTCCACCACGTGCTGAAGGCTGTGCATCGCGGCGCGAAGCTCGTCGTCGTCGACCCGCGCCGCACCGCCTCGGCGCAGTGGGCCGATCTGTGGCTCGGCCTCGATGTGGGAACCGACATCGCGCTCGCGAACGCTGTCGGGCGCGAGATCATCGCGGCCGGCCTCGTCGACGAGGAGTTCGTCGGCCGCGCTACGTCGGGCTTCGACGCCTACCGCGAGTCGGTCGAGCGCTGGACGCTCGAGGAAGCGCAGCGCGTCACCGGGGTGCCGGCGGCCGCGATCCGCGAGCTCGCTCACCTCTGGGGCAGCGCTCGTCACGCGCAAATGTGCTGGACGCTCGGCATCACGGAGCATCACAACGGCGTCGACAACGTCTTCGCTCTGATCAACCTGTCGCTCCTGACCGGCCAGGTCGGGAAGTACGGCTCCGGGCTGCAGCCGCTGCGGGGCCAGAACAACGTGCAGGGTGGCGGCGACATGGGCGCGCTGCCGAACAAATTGCCCGGCTTCCAGGACGTCGAGGACGACGCGCTGCGCGCTCGTTTCGAGGAGAAGTGGGGCGCGCCCATTCCGCCGAGAAACGGACTGCACCTGTCTGACATGTTCGACGCGATCGAGCATGGCGAGCTGAGTGCGCTCTATGTGATCGGTGAGAACCCTGCGCAGTCGGAGGCGGATCGAACACGCGCGGTCGGCCTGCTCGAGAAGCTCGACCATCTCGTTGTCCAGGACATCTTCCGCACGAAGACTGCGGAGCTCGCCGACGTCGTCCTGCCTGCATCTGCGTCGTGGGCGGAGGCCGAGGGAACGGTCACCTCGAGCGAGCGGCGCGTGCAGCGGGTGCGCAAAGCGCTCGAGCCGCCGGGCGAAGCCCGCGACGACATCGAGATCGTCTACGCGCTCGCGAACCGGCTCGGCGTGGATCTCGGCAGCTCGAAGCCCGAGGACGTCTGGAACGAGCTGCGCTCGCTCTCGCCGATGCACGCGGGCATGTCGTACGCACGGCTCGAAGAGCTCGGCGGCATACCCTGGCCGTGCTGGGACGAGCAGCACGAGGGCGAGCAGTTCCTGCACGCGCGGCTCTGGGACGACGTGGTCGAGATCCCGGCGCCGTTCACGCCGGTGCTCGACGATCCGCCCGTCGACCTGCTGAGTGATGAGTTCCCGGTGCGGCTGACGACCGGGCGGCGGCTCGAGTCGTTCAACACGGGCGTCCAGACGGGTGGGTTCAGCTCACCTCTCCACGTCGGGGGTGAGGCGCTCCGCGTCTCGCCTGAGGACGGCGCACGCTACGGCCTCGTCGACGGCGGCCGCGCGCGCGTCGTCTCTCGACGCGGTGCGGTCGAGGCGCCGGTCGCCTTCGACAACACCCTCCGCCCCGGCCTCGCCTTCATGAACCTCCACTTTCCCGACGTCGTCGAGACGAACATGCTGACGATCGACGCGACCGACCCGAAGAGCGGCACGGCCGAGTTCAAGGCAACCGCGATCCGCGTGGAGAAGGTCTAGTTGCCCGACCTTCGCCTCCTCGAGGCGCTGCCGAGCGCCGGCGAGCGTGAGGCGATCGACGCCGTCCTCGGCGCGCCGAGCGTCACCGATGGGCGCACGGCGCATGACGACCGGACGAAGCGGCACCTACTCCTCCCCGCATTGCGTGCAGCACAGCTGCGGCACGGTTGGGTGAGCGAAGGCGCGCTGGGCTACGCCTCGCGCCGGCTTGCGGTGCCGCCCGCCGAGGCGTACGGCGTCGCGAGCTTCTATGCGCTGCTCGCGCTCGAGGAGCGCCCGGCCGACGTGACGCACGTGTGCAACGACCTCTCGTGCATGCTCGCCGGCGCCGAGGTGCCCGACGGCGCACATGCAAGCCCGTGCCTCGGCCTCTGCGAGCGTGCGCCGGCGTCCTACCGCACGATCGCGGGCGAGGAGCCCGTCGAGCAGCAGCTGCCGGAGTCATCGCCGCCGCTGCCGCAGGCGGGCGATCCGTCACTGCGGTTGCTGCGCCGGATCGGCGACGGAATCGACCCAAACTCGCTCGACGCCTACCTGGCGACGGACGGGTTCGAGGCGCTCTTCCGTGCACGTGCACTCGGCCCGGAGGCTGTCGTGCGCGAAGTCACCGAATCGCGGCTCCTCGGCCGCGGCGGCGCAGCCTTCCCCACCGGCACGAAGTGGGAGGCCGTCGCGCGCCAGCCCGCCGAGCCGCACTACGTCGTCTGCAACGCCGACGAGTCGGAGCCCGGCACGTTCAAGGATCGCATCTTGATGGAGAGCGATCCGTTCGCCGTTGTCGAAGCGATCACGATCGCCGGACTCGCGACGGGCAGCTCAAAGGGCTTCCTCTACGTGCGCGCGGAGTATCCGCTTGCGCATCGCCGGCTCGCGCACGCGATCGAAGCATCGCAAGAGTTGCTGAACGGGTTCGAGATCGAGTTGCGCATCGGCGCGGGCGCCTACGTGTGCGGCGAGGAGACGGCTCTCTTCCAGTCGATCGAAGGCTTCCGCGGAGAGCCACGAAACAAGCCGCCGTTTCCGGTCGAGGTCGGGCTCTTCGGCAAGCCCACAGCCGTCAACAACGTCGAGACGCTGCTGAATGTCCTCGAGGTGCTGCGTGACGGCGGCGCCACGTACGCCGCCACCGGCACCGAGGGGTCGACAGGCACGCGCCTGTTCTGCGTCTCGGGGTGCGTCGAACGGCCAGGGCTCTACGAGTTGCCGTTCGGCGCAACGCTGCGCGAGCTCCTCGACCTTGCCGGCGCCCGGCCGCCGAAGGCCGTGCTGCTGGGTGGAGCAGCCGGCGCGTTCGTCGGCCCGGAGCTGCTCGATCTGAAACTGACGCACGAGGACACGCGCGCGGCCGGTGTGACGCTCGGTTCCGGCGTCGTGATCGTCTACGACGAGGAGGCGGAACTGGTGCCCGCGCTACTTCGGATCGCGGAGTTCTTCCGCGACGAGTCCTGCGGGCAATGTGTCCCGTGCCGCGTCGGCACGGTGCGGCAGGAAGAGGCCCTCCGCCGCCTGGCTGCCGGCAGGCCACACGAGGACGAGCTGCAGACACTGGCTGAGATCGCGCAGGTGATGCGCGACGCGTCGATCTGCGGCCTCGGTCAGACCGCGGCGAGCGCGGTAACCTCGGCGATCGAGAATCTCGGAGTGTTCGCCTCGTGACAACGACAATGCTCGCCGCGCCGAAGAAGATGGTCGAGCTCTCGGTCGACGGCCAGACGGTACGGCTGCTCGACGGCTCGACGATCCTCGACGCATGCCGGATGCTCGGCATCGACACGCCGACACTCTGTTATGGCGACACGCTGACACCTGTGAACGTCTGCCGTGTGTGCGTCGTCGAGCTCGAAGGCGCGCGCACGCTCGTGCCCGCATGCTCGCGCAAGGCCGAGCCCGGGATGGTCGTGCTGACCGATTCGGAGCGCGTGCGCACCAGCCGGCGGCTCGTGCTGGAGCTGCTCGGCTCGTCGGTCGACCTGTCGCTCGCTCCGGATGCGCTCGCCTACATCGAGCAGTACGACGCAAAGCCGGATCGGTTCGGCCCTGAAGCGGCAACGGTGGCCCAGGACGTGAAGGTCGACAACGAGCTGTACGTGAGGGATTACTCGCGCTGCATCCTCTGTTACAAGTGCGTCTCGGCGTGCGGTGAGGATCACCAGAACACGTTTGCGATCGCCGTCGCGGGACGCGGCTTCGACGCGCACATTTCGACCGAGCTCGACGTGGCTCTGCCCGAATCGGCATGTGTCTACTGCGGAAACTGCATCGCCGTCTGCCCGACCGGCGCACTGATGTCCGTCGCGGAGTACGAGAAGCGCCAGGCCGGCACATGGGACGAAGCGAACGAGACGGTCGTCTCGACCATCTGTCCGTACTGCGGTGTCGGATGCAACCTCGAGCTGCACGTGCAGGAGAACGAGGTGGTGAACGTCACCTCACCGCACGACCACGACGTCACGGAGGGCAACCTTTGCATCAAGGGCCGCTTCGGCTATCAGCACGTGCAGAACCGCAAGTAATGCGCGTCCAGGTCCTCTACTGGCAGGAGATCCCGTCGCTCGTTCGCGTGACGGGCGACGATGGCACGCAGCTGTCGCGGCAGCTGCCCGACTGGTTCCAGCAGGAGATCGACCGCATCGCCATGGACCAGGGGCTCGTCGGCAGCGATGCGTACCTCGAGCAGTTCGGCTGGCGTGACCTCGAGCCGCGCGACGGAGCTCCGAACGACGTGCTCGATGCGGTTGCCGCGGAGCTTGCTCACCTGACTTCATAGAATCAAGCGATGCGCATCGGAGTCCTCACCGGCGGCGGTGACTGCCCTGGCCTGAACGCGGTCATCCGCGCGGTTGCCCGCCGCTCGTGGTCGCGCGGCCACGAGGTGATCGGCGTGCGCGAAGGCTGGCGCGGAATGGTCGAGCAGCTCTTCGTTCCGCTCGGGCCGGAGCAGATCTCCGGGATCCTGCCGCGCGGCGGCACGATCATCGGCACCTCTCGCACCAACCCGTACACCGTCGACGGCGGGGTCGAACGCGTTCGTGCGGCGTTCGATCAGCTCGACGCGCTCGTCGCGATCGGCGGCGAGGACACACTCGGGGTCGCCGCGAAGCTGTACACGGAGTTCGAGGCGCCGATCGTCGGCGTGCCGAAGACGATCGACAACGACCTCGCCGGCACCGACTACACGTTCGGATTCGACACCGCCGTCGCGATCTGCACCGAGGCGATCGACCGCCTGCACACGACCGCCGAATCGCACAACCGGGTGATGGTGGTCGAGGTGATGGGTCGCCATGCCGGCTGGATCGCCGTGTACAGCGGCATCGCAGGCGGAGCTGACGTGATTCTCATCCCGGAACGTCCGATCGACATCGACGAGGTGTGCGGCGAGATCAAGCGCCGACACTCCAGGGGCAAGAACTTCTCGATCGTCGTCGTCAGCGAAGGGTGCGAGCTGCCCGGCGTCGAGGACAAGGGAGAGGTCGACCAGTTCGGCCACAAGCTCCTCGCGAAGCGAGGTGTCGGCGAATCGATCGGCGCCGAGATCGAGCTCCGCACGGGGTTCGAGACTCGCGTGACGGTGCTCGGCCACGTGCAGCGCGGAGGCTCCCCCACACCGCGCGACCGCATCCTTGCGTCACGCTTCGGGCTGAAGGCGGCCGATCTCGTGGAGGCAGGTGCGTTCGGCCAGATGGCTGCGCTGCACGGCGACGATGTCGTCAGTGTCTCGCTCGAAGAGGCTACGGCCGAGCTGAAGACCGTGCCCGATGCCTGGTACGACGTCGCGCGCGCGTTCTTCGGCTGATCCATAGGAACGCCAGGAACCAGATTCCGCCCCGACGGCCAGCGCGTTGACCGTCGCCGCGGCCGCACGGTCGCCGGCGACTCGAAACTCGGCAACCACCCGGGAACCAGGTTCCGCCCCGCGACAAAGCGCGCAAGTGCAGGGCGATCCGAACCTGGTTTCATGAGTTTCTGACCGTCGCCGCGGCCGCACGGTCGCCGGCGACTCGAAACTCGGCAACCTGGTTGAACCCCAAACCAGGTTGCGTGCGCTATGCGAGCGGGAAGCTGCGGTTCCGCCGGGGCGGGACGAGGAAGTTCTGGCGATGCGTCGTCGAGAGCACCTCGTTGAACCCCTGCCCGCGCGCACGGGGCTCGAACGCGATCTTGCCGCCCGGCAGGACGCCGTCCATCGCACGGCGGTTGCGAAAGAAGTCATCGCTCGTCGGGTTGAAGACCACGAAGTGCACACCGGCGGCGGGCGTCACACCGATCTCGTCCGGGCGCACCGACCAGTTGAACGGGTTGTCGAGGGTGTTGAAGTCCGCTCGCACCGGGATCGCCGTGCCCTTCGGATACATCGTTCCGTCGACCGCGACGAAATCGCGGTCGAGGCGGGAGGTCGTCTGGATCGCGGCGCTGTGCCCGATCCGGCCGGAGCTCGTGTAGTCGCGGTGCACGTCGGCCTCGGTCGAGACGTCCTTCGGGCCCTGCCGCACCGTCTGCGTGTCCTGCTTCACGCTCAGGTTCGGGCGGAACGCCGTCGCAACCCGCTCGTCGAAGTCGAAGTTGAGATACCACGCCTCGAGATCCTCGTGGATGTGCGAAAGGTGCATGTGGGTGCCATTGCGGAAGTAGTCGCTGCCGCGAAAGTCGACGTAGCCGAGCGTTTCGAAGTTCGCGATCGGCCCCGGCCCCATCCCGGCCTTCTGCGTCGACGTGAAGCCGAGAAAGAGCTCGGAGGTCTCGGGGATCAGGTCGGCTCCAGGCACTCCGGCTGCAAGCGCCATCTGCTTCGGCAGAGACTGCGCGCCCTCGAAGCCGCCGCCCGCGAAGCCGCGCCTGATCGACGTGATCGTGAAGAGCTTGGAGTCGCGAATGCGTTTGGTCGCATCGTCGATGTGAGCGCGCACGTCGGAGCGGAGCAGGATCGCGACGTCGTTCTTCTCGAGCCTGGTGTCGACGGGATCGCTCTGGAAGCGGATCGCATCGAGCAGCACCGGCTTGCCCGCGCGCCGGTCGTGCGGCAGTTGTCGCGCCGCCGCATCGGGAACGAGCCGGTCGAAGTAGGGCTTCCCCCAGGCAACCGTGATGCCGAGCCCGGCCGGTGTCGGCGCGTAGTCGCGCTCCAACCCGCCGAGCAGTGCCTCGAGCTCGCTCTGAGCGCCTCGAAGATCCGGCCGGTCAGCGGTCGCATGCGCGGTCAGGATCTCGTGGTGCAGCGGCGGCACGAGCACCTCGATCTTGTTGGAGTGCACGACCCGGATGCCGTCGAGTAGATGCTGCTCCGGACGAGCCGAGCCAACCGCCGCGCGTTGGGGCGAGCCGCCGCTCAGCTGATCGACGAGCTCATAGATCCCGGCCGCGCCGACGGCACTCGCGGCCGCGCCGGCGAGGGCCTGCCTCCGGGTGAGTCTCATCAGGCGGCTGGCTTGATGAGCACGAGCGCTGCGAGCTCCTGCTTCAGGTAGCGCAGGACGTGCGCGTACGTGAGCGGAGGCGCGCGGTGCTCGGAGAGCGTGTAGAGGTTGCCGTAGCGACGCCAGAGGAGCAGCAGATGCCACTCGTCGGCGTCCTGGTTGACGACGTACAGCCGGGCCGAGATGCCACCCGCCGTGACCAGTCCCTGCGGCGAGTCGAAGCACGGCACGTTGCGGCTGTCCGACCCGCCCGTGCGGCACGTCGGGATCTTCGAGACGCCCGGATATGCCCGGAGGTTGACGTGCAGCTCGCCACCGGCAGCGCCGCCGCCGGTTTCCTGCCAGACGAAGCTCTCGAGGTAGCTGCGATCCCGCGAGACCGAGTCGATGTTGTTCCACTTCCCGCCGATCTGCCCGACCAGCGGATCGGGGAGCCAGCCGGGGCAGTACACGGGGGCCTTGATCCGGTTCGCAAGCTTCTGCCAGCCCGCAACGTGCGCGCACTGCGGCTTCGGCGCAGCCGCAGGCGCCGCGGCGCTTGCCTGCTTCGCTTCACCGCAACCGGTCGCAAGGAGCGCGCAGGCCGCGAGGAGCAGGGAAAACGCGAGGAGCCCTCTCACGCCGGGCATCGTAGCCCGCTTTTGGGCCACTCAGACGTCGAGCGGCTTGTGGCCGACGAGGTCGGTCACATGGCCGCCGGGCACGAGTACGGCGTCGATGCCCGCTCGCTCGAGCGCCAGCACCTCGTCACGGCTCGTCACGTCGACGCGCGCGATCGCCAGCTTTCCCGCCGGGACATCGGGCAGCAACTCGAGCACGGCATCGAGCGGGTCGACCTCGTCGTCGATCTCCTTCGCGGAGAGCAGGAAGATCTCCGGGTCGAGCCGTTCGAGTGCGAGCTCGAGCTCTTCCTCGTCGCGAACATCGACAACTGCTTCGAGCGGATTGTGGTCGCGGTCGTCCTCGGGGCGGGTCGTGACTGCGTCTGCGTCGTGTGGCCGGTCGCTGCCGATCCACAGGAGCGGCAGCGTCGTTGCCTCGCGAATCCCGTCGATCGCCCGCGTGACGGCGAGCGCCTTTGCTCCCTCGCGTTCGGCGGTCCGCGCAGCGTCGGCGTCGTCGACGCAAACGATGATCGCGATCCCGTCACCTTCGGAGATTCGCTGACTGAGCTTTCGTGACCCGGGCACCTGCGAGAGCAGCGTAACCGTCCCGGCTAGAAACCGGTCGGAGTGCGCGGCTCGAGCCGCTCCAGCCCCGCCCAGTCGGTGCGCGGCGGAGCAAAGAGCTCGATGATGAAGGCACCCTCAGGGCCTGCGTGCACGGAGTGCGGCACGTCGGCGGGGATCACCCACGTCGAGCCCGGAACGAGATCTTTCGTCTCCTCGCCGATCGTGAACCGCACCGAGCCGCGCAGCAGGATGCCGGTCTGCTCGTTCACATGGTGGTGCTCCGGCACCTCGATGTCCGGATCGAGCTCGAGGACGGCAAGCGTCGCCTCCTTGCCTGCGACTGCGTGCGCGATCACGCCGTCCCAGACCTTCAGGGGCACGATCTCGCGGATGTCGTCGAAGGCGCTCATGCGCTCAGCCTAACGAACGTGCCGTAGGCTTCGGTCGTGGTTGCCCGGACATGGCGTGGCTGGACGAGGCGCGAGGACGCCGACGACTACGTGACCTACATCGAGGACACGGGCATGCGCCAGTACCGCGAGACGCCCGGCAACAGGGGCGCGTGGATCCTGCGGCGTGACGAGGGCGAGCGGACCGAGTTCACCACCCTCAGCTTCTGGGACTCACTCGAGTCGATCCGAGGCTTCGCCGGCGATGACCTCGAACGTGCCGTCTACTACCCGGAGGACGACCGCTTCCTCGTCGAGCGCGAGGACACCGTGAAGCACTGGACGATCGAGGAGCCTGCAGGCTCCTAAACCCCGATCGGGTGCCAGACCGTCTTCAGCTCGAGGAAGGCGGAGATCTCCCAGAGCGACTGCGCGTCGGGATCGGCGACGACGACGCGCTTCACGTTTTCGGCCGCCGCGCGCTCGAGGTCGGCGCGCAGCCCGTTCGCACTCGCGCCGGTGATGTCGAGCGCGTTCACGTCCATATGCGAGGCGAGCCACGGCGCCAATTCGGCACGCTGCCCGGTGAGCAGATTGACCACCCCGCCCGGGACGTCGCTCGTCGCAATCGCCTCCGCAAGCTCGATCGCCGCGAGCGGCTGCGTCTCGGACGCGAGCGCGATCACCGCGTTCCCACCGGTGAGCGCCGGCGCGATGCGCGAGACGAGGCCGAGCAGCGGCGGCTCGTCGGGAGCGACGATGCCGACGACGCCGGTCGGCTCCGGGATCGTGAAGTTGAAGTACGGGCCGGCAACCGGGTTCGTCGAGCCGAGCACCTGCGCCAGCTTGTCGGCAAAGCCGGCGTACCAGACCCAGCGGTCGATCGCGCGCTCGACCTCGTCGCGTCCCGTGCAGAACGATGCGAACTCGTCGATTCGCGCCTCCATCATCTCCGCGATGCGGTACAGCACCTGGCCGCGGTTGTAGGCCGTCGCAGACGCCCACTTGGGCTGCGCACCGCGCGCGGCCTGGACCGCGTCGCGGACGTCCTTGCGTGACGCGCGCGCGATGTTCTGTCCCTCCGCCTCGTAGGTGCGACCGCTCTCGCTGCGCGGGAATGCGCCGCCGATGAAGAGCTTGTACGTCTTCTTGACGGGCACGCGGCTCATGCGGCGCTCTCGAATGCGAGATACGGCTCCATGCCGTGCAGGCCGCCTTCGCGGCCGAAGCCCGACTCCTTGTAGCCGCCGAACGGGCTCGTCGGGTCGAAGCGGTTGAACGTGTTCGCCCAGACGACGCCGGCTCGCAGGTTCTGCGCCATCCAGAGGATGCGCGAGCCCTTCTCGGTCCAGACGCCCGCCGAGAGGCCGTACGGCGTGTTGTTTGCCTTCTCGACGGCCTCCTCCGGGGTGCGGAACGTGAGCACGCTCAGCACGGGGCCGAAGATCTCCTCCTGCGCGATGCGGTAGCTCTGCGCGACGTTCGTGAACACGGTCGGCGCGAACCAGTAGCCCTTTTCGGGAAGCGTGCACGGCGGTTGGTAGATCTCGGCGCCTTCGTCCTTGCCCGCCTGCACGAGCTCCTCGATCCGGTCGAGCTGCATGCGGCTGTTGATGGCCCCGACATCGGTGTTCTTGTCGAGCGGGTCGCCGACGCGAAGCGTCGCCATGCGCTGCTTCAGCTTGTCGATCACCGGCTCATAGATCGACTCCTGCACGAAGAGCCGCGAGCCGGCGCAGCAGACGTGCCCCTGGTTGAAGTAGATGCCGTTGACGATTCCCTCGACGGCCTGGTCGATCGCGCAGTCGTCGAAGACGATGTTCGCCGCTTTGCCGCCGAGCTCGAGCGTCAGCTTCTTCCCGGAACCTGCGATGTGACGCTGGATCGCCTTGCCGACCTCGGTCGAGCCGGTGAATGCGATCTTGTCGACGTCGGAGTCGACAAGCGCTGCGCCTGTACGCCCGTCGCCGGTAATGATGTTGACGACGCCCGCGGGAAGCTCGGCCTGCCGCAGCACGTCGCAGAAGAGCAGTGCGGTGAGCGGCGTCGTCTCTGCCGGTTTCAGCACGACCGTGTTGCCGGCGGCGAGTGCGGGCGCGATCTTCCACGCGAGCATCAGCAGCGGGAAGTTCCACGGGATGATCTGCCCCGCGACCCCGAGCGGCTTCGGCCGCCGGTTCGGGAACGCGTACTCGAGCTTGTCGGCCCAGCCGGCGTAGTAGAAGAAGTGCGCGGCGGCGAGCGGCAGGTCGACGTCACGCGACTCCTTGATCGGCTTGCCACCGTTCAGCGACTCGAGCACGGCGAACTCGCGCGATCGCTCGGCGAGAATGCGCGCGATCCGGAACATGTACTTCGAGCGTTCGGAGCCGGGCAGCTTCGACCAGGTCTTGAACGCCTCGCGCGCGGCCGCGACAGCCGTCTCGACGTCGGCGACGCTTGCCTGGCCGACCTCGGCGAGCGGTGACTCGTCGCGCGGCGAGATCGTCGTGAAGTGCTCCTTCGCGTCGAGCCACTCTCCGCCGATGTAGAGGCCGTAGCGCTCACGGAGCCGCACGATGTCGGTGCTCTCCGGTGCGGGCGCGTACGTCCAGTCCTTCGGGACCGGGCTTCGCTCCTGGCGCTTCTCCACGTCAGTCATTCGTGAAGTAATCCTTGCTCTGGTACGCGCCGGTCTTCTCCTTGCGGAGCTGCATGAGGATGTCGTTGACGAGGCTCGATGCGCCGATGCGGTACAGGTCAGGTGTCAGCCAGTCGGGGCCGAGTGTCTCGTGCACCTGGACGAGGTACTGGATCGCGTTCTTCGAGGTGCGGATGCCCCCGGCCGGCTTCATGCCGACCCTGCGGCCCGTCTCCTCGTAGACGTCGCGGATCGCTTCGAGCATCACGAGCTGCACCGGCAGCGTCGCCGCGCCGGGGAGCTTGCCGGTCGAGGTCTTGATGAAGTCGCCGCCGGCGGCCATCGCGAGCAGCGAGGCCCGGCGCACGTTGTCGTAGGTGCCGAGCTCTGCGACCTCCAGGATCACCTTCAGGTGAGCGTCGCCGCAGGCTTCCTTCACGCGCACGATCTCGTCGTAGACCTTCGCGTAGCGGCCCGAGAGGAACGCACCGCGGTCGATCACCATGTCGATCTCGTCGGCGCCCATCGCGACAGCGTCCTCGACGTCGCGCACCTTCACGTCGAGTGGGCTCTGGCCGGACGGGAACGCGGTCGCGACGCTCGCGACCTTCACCCCGCTGCCCGCAAGCCGCTCCTTCGCGGTGGGCACGAGGTTCGGATAGACGCAGATCGCCGCGACCGACGGCACGTTCGGGTCGCTGGGATCGGGACGGATCGCCTTCGAGCAGAGCGCCGCCACTTTGCCCGGTGTGTCCTGGCCCTCGAGCGTCGTCAGGTCGCAGCAGCGCAGCGCGAGCTCGAGCGCCCAGACCTTCGCATCCTTCTTGATCGAGCGCTTCGCAAGCTCCGCCGCGCGCACCTCGATCCCGACCTGATCGATCGAGCCGACGCGCGGCAGCCGCTGCTTGAGCGGCAATTCAAAGCCTCTAGGGAGGACGGGCGCCTGCGCCATCAGCAGGCAGTGTAGTGCGGCCCGGCTAGCCGCCGGCCAGCCGCAGAAGCTCCGCGTGATGCCGAGCCAGCTCCGTCCGCGCGCGGCTGCGAGCCATGTTCCAGCCGAGGAGATCCCGGTCGACGCGCCGGTCGAGGAGCGCCTGGGCGAGGCTCCGGCGCACGGCCGCATCGTGCACCGAAGGCAGGCGCGCGAGCAGCACTGGAACCGCATCATCACTGAGCCTTCCCAGATAGCTCGCGTCGGGCGCCGGTCGGGCGAGGTTCGTGCGTGCGATCAAGGCGTCGGGGTTGAGCACGTTGAGCGCCGCGCTTGCCACGAACCCAGCCACGACCGCTCCTACCGCGAATCGCCGGCCGTGGCCGCGCACGACCGTCGCGAGCGCCCAGACGAGGACGACCGCGAGCCAGATGACGACGCCGCTCGTATACATGCGCAGCTCGGTCAGTCCGAACTGGTGGACGTATGCGCGCAGGCGCTCGAGTGCGGATGCGGCGACCACGAGCTCGAGGAGCACGAGCGCGGCCGACAGGCTGCGCACGATCCTGACGCGCTCCCGCGCGAGCATGTTCGCCGCGAGGACGACCGGGACGATGAGCACCGAGACCGCAACGAGCTCGAAGAAGCCGTGGCGCGCATAGGTGGCGTACGTGAGATGAGCGTGCGACTGCACGAGGGCGGCGCCGCCGAACAGGTACCGCACCTGTACGAGCACGAACGCGAGAAAGAGGAGATCAAGCGCGCTGAGCACGATGATCAACTCGGTCGAGCCGAGGGTCGCCGGCGTCGCCGACCTCGTCAGCACCTCTGGCGAGACCAGTCGCTCCTCCTCGCGATTCGCGGCGAGGTCGCGGAGCAGGCCCGCGCTGAGCCATGCGATTCCCGGGATGACCACGATGTGCGGCCAGGGGCTCGTGAACGACATCGGCACCGCGGAGGTGACGAGCCGTTCGAAGACCGAGTCCGCAGCGATGAAGAGCCCGCCGAACAGAACGACGAACGGCGTCCCGATGGCGAGCCCGCGGCCGATTGCGGCCACCTGCTCGTGTCGCAGCCGGCGGGTCGCGTCAAGCCATGGGACATCTCGCCGCAGCAAGTGGACTCCGCCTGCGAACGCCCCCGCTCCCGCAGCCGCCAGACCGGCGGCGTAGTCGCCGATCCCTGCGTCCTGCGGACGCGGCTGCGTTCGGCGCAGCGCACCGAGCGTGACGGCTCCCGCCAACGCGAGGACATTCGTGGCCGTCAGGAGTGGTGATGAGTGCCACAGGAACGCGGCGGCGAAGAGCAGCAGCGGTGCCGCCATCCAGCGACGGCCCTGATGCCATGAGCCGCCGCCGACCCCGAGCACGACCGCCAGCGCACCGATGAAGCAGAGAGTGAAGAGAAAGACGTTGACGCCGAGCCGATGCCCGACGAAGAGCAGGTCGCCGGCGACGCCGAGGGCCGACGCGAGCGCGAGCAGTGAGAGACCTCGCTTCGCTTCCCAACTCATCCAGTTGGCAATGCTCCCAGGCGGCTGTGATGGAACTGTGAGCAACGGTCGACGTCCGGTAACAGGCTGGTGACAGCGCTTGCGCCGCG
>JBAQHS010000083.1:0-23819 GCA_049288455.1 Gaiellaceae bacterium
GTCGCCACCTCCACGGGTGCGCGATCGCGCGCGAGCGCCCGGCGGCGCACGTCGCGCAGGCGCCGCCCGATCGCAGCGACCGGGTCGACGTCGACAACGAGCAGCTCCTCCTCGAACCCGGCCGCGCGCGCGACCACGTCACCTTCGACGTCGAGAACGACCGAGTGACCGTCGAAGATCAACTCATCCTGGCCGCCGACCGCGTTGCAGAGCGCGACGAAGCACAGGTTGTCGGTCGCCCGCACCTTCAGCATCTCTTCGCGCTCGCGGTCCTTGCCGACGTGGAACGGCGAGGCCGAGATGTTCGCGATCAGTTGTGCGCCCGCGAGCGCGAGGTCGGTCGCCGGTGGCCCGGGCTGCCACACGTCCTCGCAGATCGTCGGGCCGACCACGACGTCGCCGAAGCGGAGCAGCACGAGGTCGTCGCCGGACGCGAAATAGCGGTCTTCGTCGAAGACGCCGTAGTTCGGCAGGTAGCGCTTGCGGTAGACGTTCCGCACCTCGCCGTGGGCGAGCGTGAAGCACGCGTTATAGAGGTCGGCGTCGAGGTGAGGAGCACCGACGAGCGCCGTGATCCCGTGGGTCGCTTTCGCGATCTCGTCGACCGCGCGCCGCGCCGCGCGGATGAAGCCGGGCCGCAGGAGCAGGTCTTCCGCCGGATAGCCGGTGACGACGAGCTCCGGGAAGAGGACGAGGTCGGCGCCGGCGTCTCGGGCCTCGGTGAGCCACTCGACGACGCGTGCCGCGTTGCCGTCGACATCGCCGACGACGCTATTGATCTGTGCGAGTGCGATCCTCATCGGCAGTTTTCGCCTCTCGGGCGAAAACTCTAGCACGCCGCTCCCGGATCGCGGTCCGGCGCCAGGTGACGTAGAGCGCGAGTGCCCCGAGGAAGACGGCGAAGCTGAGCCAGCCAACGAACGGCGAATGAGACTTCTTGCCGACGACGCTCAGGACGGCCGCGACGACGAGCACGACGATGAGATAGAGGCGCAGGCGGTCGGCACGCATACTTCGCGCCAGTATGGCCATCATCGTCAAGAGCCGCTTCCGCGGCCCGGAGGCCTCGGGCAACGGCGGCTATACCTGCGGGGTGATCGCGCAGGAGCTCGGCGGCTCGGAGGTCGAGGTGACGCTGCGGCTGCCGCCGCCGCTCGACGAGGTGCTGCGCCTCGACCCGGAGGGCCGCGTGTGGGACGACCATGCGCTGATCGCCGAGGCGCGCCGCGCTCAGGTTGGCATCTCGCCTCCCGACCCCGTCGCCTGGGGCGATGCGCAGGCTGCCGAGCGGCCTGATCTGAGCTCGCCGTTCCCGCACTGTTTCGTCTGCGGCGCCGCGCGCGCCGAGGGGGACGGCCTGCGCATCTTCGCGGGGCCGGTCGCCGGGCAGGAACTGGTCGCCGCCACGTGGACCGTCCGCGACGATACGGTCGGGCCGGAGTTCGTGTGGGCCGCACTCGACTGCCCGGGTGCCTATGCGACCGGCGTGCCGGGACGTGGCGTCGTCGTGCTCGGCCGGCTGACCGCGCAGGTCATCCGCGTGCCGCAGGCCGGTGAACGATGCGTGGTCGTCGGCTGGCCGCTCGACAGCGAAGGCCGCAAGCACGGCGCCGGAACGGCGCTCTTCACCCACGACGGCGAGCTGCTCGGGCTCGCGAAGGCGCTCTGGGTCGAGCCGCGGAGTTGACGCTTAGCGTTGAACGCGGATCGCGTTCAGATCGCGCTCGCGGATCTCGTCGATGCGCGCGAGCAGGTCGTCGATATCGTCGTGCTCGGCGTGCAGATAGCGCCCCGCGAGCGCGTCGTAGTGCCCGGTCGCGAGCTTGCGGACGAGCTCCGGTGCGAGCTCGGGCGGCGTCCACGGCAGGTCGTCCCCGAACCCCGAGGTCATATCGGTCTTCACGAGGCCCGGCGAGAACACGAACACCGGTAGGCGGCCTTCAAGCTCGTTGTTCAGCGTCTCGGCGTAACGGCCGACGGCCGCTTTCGACGCGGGGTACGCGGTCGAGGTGGCGCCCGGCAGATACGACGCGCCGCTGCCCGTGATCACGATGCGTCCCGAGCCCCGCTCGAGCATGCCCGGGATGACGGCGCGGCAGCAGAGGTGGACGCCGAGCACGTTCACCTCGAGCGTTCGCCACCAGTCGTCCGGGTCGACCTCCCACGTCCGCTCGCCCGCGGTGCCGATGCCCGCGTTCGCGACGAGCAGCTCGACGTCGCCCGCCTCGGCCACGGCACGTTCGACCGATTCGCGCGAGGTGACGTCGAGCTCGAGTGCGCGGCCACCGATCTCTGCGGCGACAGCGTCGACCTGATCCCGCGAACGCGCCGCGACGACGACCGACCAGCCGTCGGCTGCGAGCGAGCGCGCGACGTTCGCGCCGATCCCACGGCCGCCCCCGGTGACGAGTGCGATGCGCTCAGGCACCGACGACCCCCTCGATTGCAGCCAGCGACTCGGGGTTCTCGAGCGACGAGAGGTCGCCCGGATCGGCGCCGAGCGCAGTCGCGCGCAGTGCGCGGCGCACGATCTTCGCCGAGCGGGTCTTCGGGAGCGCGTCCACGAAGTAGATCTTGTCAGGCCGGAACGCCTTGCCGAGCTCGGTGGCGACGGCAGCCGACACCGACGCCGCGAGCTCGGCTGTCGGCTCGTGCCCCGGCAGGAGGCAGCAGAAGATCCACGCGGTCTCACCCTTCACCTCGTGCGGCACGCCGATCGCGGCCGCCTCGCGCACCGCGGGGTGCGAGACGGCGGCCGACTCGAGCTCGGCGGGCCCGACCCGCTTGCCGGCGATGTTCAGCGTGTCGTCGGAGCGGCCGTGCAGGAACCAGAAGCCGTCCGCGTCGGCCGAGGCCCAGTCGCCATGCACCCAGACGCCGGGAATGCGCGACCAGTAGGTCTCGATGAACTTGTCCGGGTCGCGCCAGAAGCCGCGCGTCATCCCCGGGAACGGGCGCCGGCAGACGAGCTCGCCCACTTCGCCCGTGCCGACGAGCGACGCGCCCGTGTCGTCGACGATGTCCATCGCCATCCCGAGGGCCGGGCCGCCGACCGAGCACGAGGCGATCGGGCCGATCGGCGTCGGCGAGAGGAAGCACGCACCCACCTCGGTGCCGCCCGTGCAGTTGATCACCGGCACGCGTGAGCCGCCGACGTTCTCGAAGAGCCAGCGGTACGGCTCGGGGTTCCATGGCTCGCCGGTCGTGACGAACGTGCGCAGCGACGAGAGATCCGCGGTCGGGTCGCCGTGCGGCAGTAGTGCGCGAGCGAGAGTCGGCGAAAGGCCGAGTGACGTGACGCGCTCCTGCTCGACGGTTCGCCACAGCCGGTCCGGGGCCGGCCAGTCCGGCGCTCCTTCGGCAAAGACGATCGTGCCGCCGAGGGCGCCGACGCCGACGACCGTCCACGGTCCCATGATCCAGCCCATGTCGGTGGCGAAGTGCACGACGTCTCCCTCGTGCACGTCGGCCTGGTAGCAGACCTCGCGCGCGATCGAGACGAGGAAGCCGCCCTGCACGTGCACGACGCCCTTCGGCTTGCCCGTCGTGCCTGAGGTGTAGGTGAGGAGGTAGGGCGTCTCCGAGTCGACCTGCGCGGCCGGCAGGTCGCCCGGGAACTCGTCGAGCTCGAACGGCGCGAGCACCACGTGCTCGACGGAGGGGGACTCGGCGAGCGCCTGCTCGAGGATCTCGAGCATCGGCTGCACCTTGCCGCGCCGCAACGACTCGGGCTGCGTGATTACCGCCTTCGCCTCGCTCGCCTGCAGCCGCTGCGCGACCGCGGGCGCTGCGAAGCCGGAGAAGACCGGCACCTGGATCGCGCCGATATGCGCGATCGCGTGTGAAGCGACCGCGACCTCGGGCGACATCGGCAGGAAGATCGCGACCCGGTCTCCCGGTTCGATCCCGCGGGCGACGAGCAGCTCGGCGAGCCGGCGCACGTCGTGGGAGAGCTGGGCGAAGCTGACCTCGCGCCGCGAGCCGTCCTCGCCGAGGCCGACGGCGGCGAGCGCATCGGGACGCCGGGCGGCCCAGCGATGCACGCAGTTGTCGGGGATCGAGACCTTCGCACCGTTGAACCAGGTCGTCCATGCCGGCCCGCGGCTCTCGTCGAGCACCGAGTCCCACGGCGCCGCGAACTCGAGCCCCATGTCGTCGATCGCAAGCGGCCAGAACCACGCCGGATCCTCCTGTGACCGGCGCACGAGCTCGCCGTAGTCGGCGACGCCTGCCCGGCGAACGAGGCGGGTCGCGTTCGCATGCTTGATCGTGGCCTCGTCGGGCCGCCAGACGACGTCGGTCACGGCGCGCAATCTACTCCCACCGGCTTACGCGGGCGGTTAGCGCGTGCTAACTTAGCGGGCGCTAACTTCGACAGCAGGGAGTGGGATGCAACGTTTTGTGACGCCGGAGAACAAGAAGTGGTGGACGCTCGCGGCCGTGTCGGTGGGCCTCTTCATGATCATGCTCGACAACACGGTCGTGAACGTCGCGCTCCCCTCGATGCGCCGCTCCCTGCACATGTCGCTCTCGGAGCTCGAGTGGGTGGTCGCCGGCTACGCGCTGACCTTCGCCGCGTTCATGTTGATCGGCGGCAAGCTCGCGGACTTCTTCGGTCGGCGGCTGATCTTCATGATTGGTCTGGCGGTGTTCACGGGCGCGAGTCTCGCCTGCGGGTTCGCCCCGAACGGCGGCTTCCTGATCGGCGCGCGGATCGTGCAAGGACTGGGCGGCGCCATGATGAACCCGGCGACTCTGTCGATCATCGCGGCGACATTCGCGCCGCGTGAGCGCGGTCGCGCAATCGGAATCTGGGCCGGCGTGTCGGCGATGGCGCTCGCGATCGGGCCGCTCGTCGGCGGCCTGCTGACCGAGCATGTGAACTGGAACTGGATCTTCTTCATCAACGTGCCCGTGGGGCTCATCGGCCTCCTCGCGATCCCGTTGTTCATCGACGAGTCGCGCGACACGTCGGCCGAGCAGCGCCTCGACCTGCCGGGCCTCACCGCATCCGCGCTTGGGCTCTTCTCGCTCACGTACGGGTTCATCGAGGCGAACAGCTACGGCTGGACGTCGGCGCGCATCCTCGGCGCCTTCGCCGTTGCCGCAGCGTCGCTGATCGGCTTCGTGTTGCTCGAGAAGCACCAGCGGGCGCCGATGCTCGACCTTTCGCTCTTCCGCAACCGCACGTTCGGCGGTGCGAACGCCTCGATGCTCTTCGTCGGCCTCGCGATGTTCGGGACGTTCTTCTACGTCTCGCTCTACATGCAGAACGTCCTCGGCTACTCGCCGGTCGAAGCCGGAGCGAGCTTCCTGCCGATGACGATCCTGATCATCCTGATCGCACCGCGCGCCGGCGCCCTCACCGACCGCGTCGGTTCGCGCTGGCTCGTCGGTGGAGGAATGACGTTGCTGAGCGCGATGCTCTTCTACTACACGCAACTTGGTGCGCATGAGGCGTTCTGGGCGATCCTCCCCGGGCTCCTCCTTGGTGGAGTCGGCATGGGGATGACGATGACGCCCGTCACGGCCGCGGCAATGAGCGCGGTCGCCGTCGACAAGGCCGGCGTCGGCTCCGCCGTCCTGAACTCGGCACGCCAGGTCGGCGGCTCGCTCGGGATCGCCGTCATGGGCGCGATCGTCGCCTCGAGCTCCGGCTACCTGACCGGGTTCCACGACGCGCTGCGCGTCGGCGCGCTCCTCTGCCTCGCAGGCGCGGCAGTCGCCGTGTTCGCGATCCGCAAGATCGAGCACAAGCAGCCCGTTGCTGAGGCGCTCGCCGAGGCGGCATGACCCAGACGAAGCAGCGCCTCACCGCCGACGCGCGCCGCCTGGCAGTGCTCGACACGGCCTGCCGCGTGTTCTCGAAGTCGAGCTATCGCGGCGCGACCACCGCGGAGATCGCCCGCGAGGCGCGGATCTCCGAGCCGATTCTCTACCGCCACTTCGGCTCGAAGCGCGACCTGTATCTCGCGTGTCTCGACGAGGCGTGGCGGGCGTTCCGCGAGCTCGCCGAGCAGGCGATCGCGGACGACCCGGCCAGTTGCCTCGGCGCGATCGCCGACGTGTACATGGCGAAGCGCACGCGCATCCGCATGGTCGACCTCTGGATCCAGGCGCTCACCGAAGCCTCCGAGGACGCGGTGATCGCCTCCGCGCTGCGCAAGCAGGTGCGTGAGGTGCACGACTTCATCGCTGACGTCATTCGCGCCGGCCAGGAGCGTGGCGTCGTCAACGCCGAGCGCGATCCAGTGGCCGAGGCGTGGCTCTTCGTCGCGGGCGGCCTCCTGACGACGATGGACAACAGGCTCGGCGGCCTGCTCGGCGACGACCTCGAGCGCGTGCGCACCGAGCGCCGGCGCTTCATGCTCGTCGACCCGTCGGCGGCAAACCGCCTTTAGACGTGAGAAAGCCCCGGCTGCGGCACCCGGGGCTCTCCCTTGGTCAGGCGGGGCGCCGGTTGGGCATCCTCCGAAGGCTTGGCTCTGCGGCCCGGCCAATCCTTCGTGGTGGTCGCCTCTGGCGCTCCCCCTGCACTCGGCCTGTGGTGCGGGCCGGTGTGCAAGGTTCGCTCACTGTACGAACGGGACACCCGTCTGTCAAGTAGCTCGGTCAAGTGATTCGCACTTGGCATGGTTGACCCAAAAATGAAGCATCTATGCCCCTTTTGGGGGACTGTCCCTTTCGGGGGATTGCTTTTCGGTGAAGCGTCCTGCATGCTGCGTGACCTATGCCTCCTCGCGCCGCCCGAGTGAGTACGACCTCCGCGTCGCCGCGCGCGCCGCGGCTCGGCGAGCGGCTGCGCCAGCTGCGTGTCGCCGCGGGCCTCACCCAGACCGATCTCGCCGGCGACCGCTTCTCGAAGGAGTACATCTCGCAGATCGAGCGCGGCAAGACGCGCCCGACGACGGAGACGATCGACTGGCTGAGCCTCCGGCTCGGCGTCGACTCCGGCTTCCTCGCGAGCGGGGTCTCGGCCGACGAGCGCTCGAAGGCCGAGGCGATCCTCACCCGGGCCGATGCGCTCCTCGAGGACCACGACTTCGACGACGCGATCGCCGAGTACACCCGCGCACTGCCGGCCGTGCTCGGCACCGGCGCCGTCGAGCTCCAGGTTCGCGCCCTGAACGGCGAGGCGATGGCGCGCGCCCACGCCGGCGACGTGAAGAGCGCCCTGCCGTTGCTGGCCGAGGCACGCGAGCTCGTCGAGCGCACCGAATTCTCCGATATCGACCGTGCCGAGGTGCTGTACCGCCTCGGGGTCTGCCGGTACCTGATCTCGAGCATCTCGACCTCGGTCGGCCTGTTCAACGAGGCACTCGTCCTCGCCGACGGCTCCGGCCTGCCATCCGACGTGCTGCGCCAGAACGTCTTCGCCTGGCGCGCCCGCTGCTACCTCCGCCAGCGCGACTACGAGGCCGCGCGTGAGGACGTCGAGCGCGCACTCGAGCTCGCCGAGGCGATGCACGACCCGCGTGCCGTCGGCCAGGCGTATTTCCAGGCGTCGATTCTCGCCGAGCGCGACGGGCACTGGGTGCTTGCGCGCACGTATGCCGAGAAGGCGAAGGCCCAGTACGAGGAGCTCACCGATCGCGCCAACGTCGGGCGGCTGCTGAACAACCTCGGTGGTCTCGAGTTCCTGCTCGGCAAGCCGGAGCAGGCGATCGAGCACCTGAAGCATTCCTTCGCCGTCGCACTCGAGATCGGCCGCGATGAGGACGCCGCGAAGGCTGTCTCGTCGCTCGCCCAGGTGCATCTGCGCACCGGCGACCACGTACGCGCCGAGGAACAGGCCCTGCACGCACTCGAGATCATCGGCGAGCGCGCGGACATGATCGACGAGGTCGGCAACGCCCGGCTGGTGCTCGGGCGCGCGCTGCTCGAGCAGAAGCGCCTCGATGAGGCCGAGTCTGCGTTCGCTGCTGCCGAGGATGCCTTCGCCCAGCTGTCGTCGGCGTCGCACCGCGCTGCCGCGTGGATCGCACAGGGCGATCTTGCGACCGCTCGTGGCGACGAGCGCCGTGCCGCGGTGCTGTACCGCCGGGCAGCGGAAACGCTCCAAGACTTCCGGTTCTAGGGAGGGAGGTGTTCTCTGTGGCAACCAAACTCGCACAGCTCCGTGCAAAGCGTGGCTTCACCTTGCTGGGCCTGGTCGTGCTGTCGGTCGTCGGCGCAAAGTGCGGTCATCCGATCCCCGGCATGTGGGACGGCCCGCTCGGCGGCTGATCGCTCGTATGGCATCGGTGCGACGGCAGGTTTGTCGCCGTCGGGGGAGCCGGCACGTTGCCTTCGTCGCTTCATCGGTCGCGCCCAGTAACGTCGACCAGCCAGTACGCCACTCCGGCGCCGGCGCGTCTCTGACCGTGTGCCCGCGACGCCGTGCCGTCGTTCAGGCAGCGCGCATGAGTCGGCGCAGGTCGTGCACCACCTGTTGCGCCTGCACCCCCGAGCCGTAGAGCACCCGCTCCTTCCCGGCCGGGTCGATCAGTGCGGTGTAGGCGACGTGGTCGACGAGGTCGGGCTTGCGCTGGACGCTCAGGACGTGCCAGGCGAGCCAGACGCGGCGCAATTCGGCGCGAGTGCCGATCAGGTAGCGGAACTGCGGCAGCAGATGCATGCGCGTGCGGTAGGCCCGCACCGCGGCGGCCGTGTCACCGGCGGGGTCGACGCTGACCGCGAGGACTGCAACGTGGTCGCGTGCCGGGCCGAGCGTGCGCAGCGCAGCGTTCAGGTTCCCCGCGATCAACGGGCAGACGTCAGGGCAGTGGGTGTAGAGGAACGTGACGAGGACGTAGCGCCCGCGCTCGGCCGCGAGCGTGACGGCGTGGCCGTCGGCGTCGTGGAGCGCGATCGGCTGCGCCGGCCGCGGAGGGTGGAGGGCTGCACCCGCGAATCCCGATGTGCCCTCCGAGGTCGTGGTCGGCCCCTCGATCTTCGTTGCCGAGGAGCTGCCGCAGCCCGCTGAGCCGAACGCGGCGACGGCGAGCACGACGGCGAGCGGCACAGTCGGGCGCACGGACCGAACGCTACCGGCAATGGGCCGACCGGCCCATGCGCCGATCGTGGCGGTGTGCCACGTTGAACCTGTGGCGACGAACGTCAACAGCGGGTCTCACTACAGCGTTCGCGACGTCGCCGACCGGCTCGGTGTCCATCCCGAGACGATCCGCCGCCTGATCCACGACGGCCGTCTTGACGCGGTGCGCGTGGGACGCGTCCTCCGCATCGACGGCCGGGCGGTCGCGGGGTTCGTCGACCGTCAGCGCATCAAGCCGTTGCGCGCGGGCTGATTCCGCCACCGGGAGTGCCGTTTACAGCCCCGGCGACGGGGGCACGACGTCGGTGTGGCCGACCAGGGCAAGGTTTCGCGTGCGCTCGAAGTGACTCGCGTCGCGCGACGCGGCCACCTGCTGCGCGTGCTCCGCGAGATCGGGGTCGTCGGCGCAAAGCCGGCCACGCGCGAAGGCGCGGTCAGGTTTCGCGAGAGCCTCGAAGAGCTCGGTACGACGTTTCTCAAGCTGGGGCAGCTCCTCTCCTCGCGGCCCGATCTTCTCCCTGACGTCTACATCGAGGAGCTCGACAAGCTCACCGATGACGTGCCGGCGCTGCCGTTCGGCCCGCTGCGCGCGGTGATCGACCGCGAGATCGGGCTCGAGCACTTCGCCTCGATCGACGAGACCCCGCTCGCGACCGCCTCGATCGCGCAGATCCACGCGGCGCTTTTGCACACGGGGCGCGAGGTGGTCGTGAAGGTGCGCCGGCCGGGGATCACCGAGCAGGTGGAGCTCGATCTCGAGCTGCTGCGTAAGACCGCTGCAATCGCCGAGAAGCGCTCCGACACGGCGCGGCTCTTGCAGCTGAACGCGCTCGCCGAGGAGCTCGAGCAGCACCTCCTCGCGGAGCTCGACTTCTTGGAAGAAGCCCACAACGCGGAGCTCATCTCCGAGGTGATCGCCGAATACAGCGACGACCTGTTCGTGCCGCAGGTGATCCACCCCTACGTCACGACGGAGGTGATCGTGCTGGAGCGCGTCAAGGGCGAGCGGGTCTCCGAGGCGCACGGCCTGACGGACGAACGGGCCGCCGAGCTCGCCCGAACGTTCTTCCGCGCCTACATCCGGCAGATCACGGTCAAAGGCATCTACCACGCCGATCCACATCGCGGCAATGTGCACCTCACCAAGGACGGGCGCCTGGCGTTGCTCGATTTCGGGCTGATCGGCCGGCTCGACGATGACACGCGAACGTCGCTCGCGCTGCTGCTGCTCGCGATCGCGCAGAACCGCGCCGACGACGTCGCCGATGTCATCGTCTCGCTCTCACTCACCTCGTCGTCGTCCGACGAAGCCGGGTTCGTCCATGACCTGCGCCGCAAGCTGCCGCGCTACCAGTGGCGGCCGCTCCAGGGGATCAAGACGGGCGAGGGGCTCGCCGACCTGCAGCGCCTCTGTCTCCAGTACGGCATCGCGTTGCCGACGTCGTTCGCGCTCGTCGGTAAGACGCTCTCTCAGGCGGAGAGCATCGCCCGCACGCTCGATCCGTCGCTCGATCCGGTAGAGATGATCCGCAGCGAAGGCTGGAACGTGATGGCGCAGGAGGCCGAGAGGCGGCTCGAGCCGAGTCAGCTGCTCGCCTACGTCTTCACGCAGCTCCAGCCGCTCCTGCGCTTGCCGCGACGCGTCTCGCAACTCGTCTCGAAGGCCGAGACCGGAACCTTGAAGATCGGGATCGCCCCGGTCGAGCTCGGCGCGCTCGAGCAGTTGCTGCGCTCGACCGCCAACCGCATCGGCGCGGCGATGATCATCTCGGCGCTCCTGATCGCCTCGGCGCTGATGGCGCGCGTGAACCACACCTTCGCCGTCGTTGGCTTCGTGTGCGCGGCCGCGCTCGGGCTCTACATGCTCTGGCGCATCGTTCGCACGCCCGGCGGGCTTTAGCCGGCTTCGCCGCGCGCGCCGACCCGTTCGACGACGATTTGCGGGATTCGCGCGTGGGGTGTGAGGCGCAGGCACATACGCACGATCTCGGCGCAGTCGGAAGGCTGGATCATCTCGTCCGGCGGCAGGCCGGACCACTCGGCCATCGGCGTGTCGACGAAACCCGGGCAGAGCGCGATCGAACGCACGCCGGCGGCGTCGAGCTCGGCGTTCTGCGATCGCGTCACGGCGATCACGGCGGCTTTCGTGGCGCCGTAGACCGTCAGTCCTGGCGTGGCGGTCGTGCCGGCGATCGACGCGAGATTGACGATCCATCCGCGTGATGCCTTCAGGAGTGGAATCGCCTCGCGCGTCACGAGCAGCAAGCCGCGGAGGTTGACCCCGAGCTGCAGATCGATGTGCTTTGCCTGCAGCGACTCGACCGTGCCTGCGATGCCGATGCCGGCGGAGTTGACCAGCATGTCCATGCCGCCGAACCGCTCCTTGTGCTCGGCGACGACGCGGACGCAGTCTTCCTCCGAGCCCATGTTGGCAGCGATCGGCTGGGCGCCGAGCTCGGCGGCTGCGGCCTCGACTTTCTCCTTCGTCCGTGACGCGAGCGTCAGGTCGAAGCCCTCCTCGCGCAGCATCCGCGCGATCGCGAGCCCGATGCCCGACGAGCCTCCGGTGACGAGCGCACTCGGCATGCGCTGAATCTAGAGGAGTTGCCGACGGCGAGGCGAACCTGCCGCTGTACCAAGACGTTCCTCCCCCCTGGCTGCGGCGGTCCTCTGGGCCGCCGCTGCCGTTACGGTGGACGGATGAAGCTGACGGAGCTCGCGACGTCGGGGGGCTGTGCCGCCAAGTACTCGGCGGCACGGCTGGAGGAACTGCTGCGCGGTTTCGTGCCCGCCGAGGCGGAGAACCTGCTCGTCGGCCTCGATCCCGCCGATGATGCTGCCGTCTACAAGCTCGACGATGAGCGCGCGCTCGTCTTCACGATCGACTTCTTTCCACCGATCGTCGACGACCCGGATGACTTCGGGACGATTGCGGCGACGAACGCACTCAACGACGTCTTCGCGATGGGCGGCGTGCCGCTGCTCGCGCTGTCGGTCGCCGCGTTTCCCGAGGAGTTGCCGCTCGAGGTCGTGCGCGCGGTGTTCGACGGCGCCGAGCGTCAGGTGCGCGAAGCCGGCGCACTGCTCGCGGGCGGCCACACAATTCGCGACGCGGAGCCGAAGTACGGGCTCGCCGTCGTCGGCACGGTCTCGCTCGGCGGGATCTGGGCCAAGTCAGGCGCGCAGGCCGGCGATGCGCTGTTTCTGACGAAGCCGCTCGGCACTGCACTCGTGCTCGGCGGCGCGAAGCTCGGAGTGGCGGATGCCGCCGAGGCGGTTCGCTGGATGCGAACGCTCAACCGCGACGCCGCCGACGTGTTGCGGCCGCTCGCGCCGAACGCGGTCACCGACGTGACGGGCTTCGGGCTGCTCGGGCATGCGCACGAGATGGCCTCGCGCAGCGGGGTGCGCATCACGCTCGAGTCGGAGCGCTTGCCCGCGATGGCGGGCGCCCTCGACGCGGCGGCGGCTGGCGTCTCGACCGCGGGCACCCGGGCAAACCGGGAGTACGGCGCAGCGGAGATCGGCGAGGTCGCACCGAAGCTCGTCGAGCTCGCCTTCGACCCACAGACGGCCGGCGGCCTGCTCGTTTCGCTGCCACGCGACAAGGCGCCCGCCCTGGAGGCGGAGTTCGCCCGCGCGGGCCTCTTCCTCGCCCGCGTCGGTGCCGTCGAGTCCGGCACCGGCGTCGCCCTCCTCTAGTCACAGTCTCGTCACACTTGGTCTGACCAAATGTGACCCAAGTGCGACTGCCGACCGAGCGGTGAAGCATCCCGCGCGGTTGAGTTCCTTGCAGGAGCGCCAGATCACAGCTCCCCGCGCCGGCCACAACCCGCTGCCGAGAACGTTGCACTCTGGTCACACTTGGACTGACCACGACCGGAGCTCGAACGGCCATGGCCCGAATTCTGAACAGCCTGCCGCGGGCGACGCCCGATCATCGCGGCGAGCCTCTACAGTTGGCGCAGATGGATGCCAGCGCGCAGCCGCTTGCTCGTCTGCGCGGCTTCGCGCTCTCGGACTCCGGGTTCCGTCGGCTCGCGATCGCGAACGCGGTGATGCTCGTCCTGATCGTCGCCACCGGTGCGACCGTGCGACTCACGGGCTCGGGCCTCGGCTGCGAGCACTGGCCCGGCTGTCAGCCACATCACTTCGAACCGAAGAGCTACCACTCGTACATCGAGTTCGGGAACCGCGTCTTCGCGTTCCTCACGATTCTCGTCACGCTTGTCACCTGGCTCGCTGCGCGCCGTGGCCTTCGCCTACTCGCGTTCGGCATCTTCTTCGGGACGCTGCTGCAGGCGCCGCTCGGCGCGCTGACGGTGCACTTCCATCTCAACCCGCTGCTCGTGCTCTCGCACTTCTTGCTCTCGCTCGTCGTGCTGACGTTCGGCGTCATCCTCATGCTCGAGGCACGCGGTCGCGCTGCGCCGGACCTGCCGCTCTGGGTGCGCCAGCTCGGGATCCTCGTCGGCGCGGCGGCGTGTGTTCTCGTCGTCAGCGGCACGCTTGCGACCGCGGCTGGCCCGCATCCCGGCAGCACCGTGGTGCGGCGCCTCTGGTCGTTCCAGCCGGCGGTGTACTGGCACGTGCGAGCGACCGCGGTGTTCGGGCTGTCGTTCGCGCTGCTCCTCGTGTGGCTCGTCCGCAACCACAGCCGGCACGTGCGAGGCGCGCTTGTGCTGCTCGGCGTGCTCGCGCTGCAGATGATCATCGGCGAAGTGCAATACCGGACGCATCTGCCGTGGTGGCTCGTGATCGGCCACGTCACGATGGCGGCCACGGTCTGGGCGGTCGCGGTCGCGTTCGTCTTCGGCTTGTGGCGCCCACGTAGAATTGCCTGATGGCGGACGAGCTTCACATCGACGACCACCCGCAACTCGAGCGGCCGATACTGATCGCCGCGTTCCGCGGCTGGAACGACGGCGGGCAGGGTGCGTCCCTCGCCGGTGCGTATCTCGCGCGCGCCTGGGCAGCGCAGGAGTTTGCATCAATCGACGCCGAGAATTTCTACGACTTCCAGGCAACCCGCCCGACGGTCTCGCTGGTCGACGGCTACACGCGCAAGATCGAGTGGCCCGAGAACACGTTCCTGCACGCGCCGCTTCCCGGTGGCGGGAGAGACGTTGTCATCCTGCTCGGCGTCGAACCGAACCTGCGCTGGCGGTCATTCTCTGCGCACGTGAGCGGCCTCGCGAAGGATCTCGGCGTCGAGCTCGTCGTCACGCTCGGGTCGCTGCTCGCCGACGTCCCGCACACCCGACCGGCGCCGGTCACCGGCAGCGCGAACGACCCGGAGCTGATCGAGCGCCTCGGCTTGCAGGCGTCGCGCTACGAAGGGCCGACGGGAATCGTCGGTGTCCTGCACGACGCATGCATGCAGGCCGGCATCCCGTCGGCGAGCCTCTGGGCGGCCGTGCCGCACTACGTGTCGCTGACCCCGTCGCCGCGCGCGGCCAAGGCGCTCGTCGACCGGCTTGCCGAGCTGCTCGAAGCTGACGTCGATACCGCCGAGCTCGACGAGGCGGCGGACTCCTACCAGCAGCAGGTGAGCGAGGCGGTGGCGTCCGATGAGGAGACGTCCGCCTACGTCGCCGAGCTCGAGCGGCGCGTCGACGAGCTCGCGGAGGAGGCCGATCTGCCGACCGGCGACGCGATCGCCGCCGAGCTCACGCGCTTCCTGCGCGACCGCGAGAACGGCGACGACGACGTTGCCCGCGACCAATAGCGAACAACTCGGCGGCGGCAACACGCACGAGTCGGTCGTTCGCGTCGGGGACACCGTCCGCCGGCCGACGGGCCCGTGGACGCCTGCGGTGCACGCGCTTCTCGATCATCTCGCGGCCGCGGGTTTCGACGCCGCGCCGCGCGCCCTCGGTCTCGACGACGAAGGTCGCGAAGTGGTGACGTACATCCTCGGCGATGTGGTCTGGCCCGGTCGCTTCGACCTGCTCGAGAGCGACGGTGCACTCGCGGAAGTCGCTGCGCTGATTCGCCGTTACCACGACCTGGTGTCGACTTTCGTGCCGCCGCCCGGTGCCATCTGGTGGGACCTCGCAGCCGATCCGGGCGGAGTGCACGAGGTCGTCTGTCACAACGACTTCGCGCCGTGGAATCTCGTGCGCGGGCTGGACGGCAACTGGACGTTCATCGACTGGGATCTCGCCGCGCCCGGGAGGCGGGCGTGGGATCTCGGCTGGGCGCTTCTCTCCTTCATCCCGCTGACGCCCGACCGGCCGCTTGACGACGGCGCGATCGCGCGGCGACTGCGCGTCTTCATGGCGGCCTACGGCGCGCCGGAGGAGCTCGACGCGGCGCTCGCAGCGGCGGTCGAGCGGGGCGAGCACGAAGCGGCGAGCAAGGCGGCGAAGCACGCCGAGATCTGGGCGGGCGCCGCGAAGCGCGTCTCCGCGAACGCCAGTCGCTGGTCGCGCCTCAGCCGAACGTGAGCCGCGACCCGAACTGCCGCTTGTAACAGTCTGTTACTAGCGCATGGTTCGTCAGAGGTGGACGCCAGCGGCGACCCGAACTGCTGCTTGTAACAGTCTGTTACTAGCGCATGGTTCGTCACAGGTGGACGCGCGCGACGGGGTGGCGCGTCGGCTCAGCCGAAGGTGAACGAGTACGCCTGGATGCCCGGCGTGAAGCGCAGCTCGAGCAGCGCGTTGATCGACTGCGTCGACGCGCGCACCGTGTAGAGCCGCTGTGCGTCGACCTTGATCGTCGCGGACGGCTTGCCGTTGATCAGTGCGTGCACCGTTCCTCGCCCGCCGAGGACGATGTAGACGTTCTTCGCAGTGAACCGCAGCCGCAGCCGTGCGTCGCGCCCCGACACGATCCGCTGGGGGCCGATGCGCCAGTTGCCGCCGTACGACAGCTCGTTCTCCGGGACCGACTTCGCAAAGGTGTAGCCCGCTGGGACATCCGGCACGAGCTTTGAGCCGACGTAGTTGCCGAGGCGCGCGTAGCCGAGGTAGGTCTCCGGCGTCAGCAGCCCGGTCGGTGTCGCGTCGGCGACATGGCGGGCCATCGTTCCGTGCGCGCCGAGCAGCGTGCGGATCAGCGTTTCGGTCTTGTCGTATTCGCCTTCGCCGAAATGCGTGTGCCGCACATGGCCCGAGCGGTCGATCAGGTACTCCGCGGGCCAGTACTGGTTCGCGTAGTTGTCCCAGGTCTTGTAACCATTGTCCTGCATGACGGGCCACGTGATGCCGAGGCGCTTCACCGCCGCCTGCACGTTCGACGTCACATGCTCAAACGCGAACTCCGGTGTGTGAACGCCGATGATGTCGAGGCCCTTCGCGTGGTAGGCGGCATACCAAGCCTTCAGATGCGGGAGCGTCCGCAGGCAGTTGATGCACGAATAGGTCCAGAAGTCGATCAGCACGACCTTGCCGCGCAACTGCTGCGACGTGAGCGGCGGCGAGTTGATCCACGCGCCGTCGGCGTGGAGCGAAGGCGCGACGCCGTAGTCGGGAAGGTTCGAGCCCGCCGTGTTGTGCGCGGCGGCGAGGGCCGGTTTGCCGCCACGCACCTTGCCGAGCTCCTTGGTCGCCGTCGAGTTCTTCTCGATCTTGTCCTGGAGGAAGGTTGTGTACCCAGGGGTGAACTGCGCGATGCGGTCGTCGAGGTGGAACGTGAGCGCAAGCGCGACCGCGCCGATCAGGACGCCGGAGCCGAGGCGCAGTGTCTCCGCATGGCTGCGCAGGCGCGCAGATGCCTCGCGGCCACCCCGTGCGATCAGGAGCATCGGGATCGCCGCCCCGACCGCATACGCGAGCGTCAGGACGATCGCGCGGAAGCCGACGTGGCTCTGCGCGGCGACGACGGTGACCGTGGCGAGCACCGGTCCGGCGCAGGGGACGAAGACGAGCCCCAACGTTGCGCCGAGGAAGAAGCCGCCGCCGACACCGCTCGGCCGGAAGCGCGAGAAGAACGCGAGCGGCCGCTCGATCAACTGCGCGACCTGCGGTACGAGAAGCGTCGCGGCCATCACGAAGAGAAGGACGATCGCGAGGTTGCGCAAGAAGTCTTGCGGCAGGCCGACCTGGTCGAGGATCCAGGCGGCGAAGAGGGTGAAGACGCTGAAGCTGAGGACGAGCCCGGCGACGATGCGGAGCGGCTTGCGTCCGGATGCACCGCCCGCAAGCAGGACCGGCAGGACAGGCAGCACGCACGGCGACACCGCCGTGACGACGCCCGCGAGGAAGCCAATGCCGATCAGAACGAGCACGTGTGAATCATCGACCCTTTCGCGCTGCGATTCGTTACGCCTCGATTACGACCAGCCGGCGAGCTCGGTTTGTCAACCGTGCCACCGCGTTGCGTTTGTTACGCGGCGTCCTCGGTCTGTACGGCCGGCGCGGGCGCCGGTGCGGCGCCGTCGGCTGATACCGCGCCCGCATCCGCGGGTTTCTTGCGACGGCGGCGGCGCTTCTTCGGCGCGGCGGGCTTCTCGGCGCCGTCGACGGCCGGCTCCGACGTGGCTGCCGTCACCTGCGGCGTGGACTGCGCTGCGCCTGGCTTCTTGCGCCTGCGGCGCCGGCGCGAGCGCGCGGGGCCGGTCTTCGGCGCCGGCAGGCTCTCGGCGATCCAACCGGCGACCTCGTTGATCGTCCCGAGGCGCTCGCGCGCCGCCTCGAGCAGCTGCGTGGCGCGCGGCGTGTAGCCCTCGGCCGACGCCAGCAGCGCAGCGCCGACCTCGCGCGGCATTTCGAGCGCCGAGTTGACGAGCTTCGCGGCGTTCTCTTCGTGACGGTGGCCGCGTGAGTTCGCGAGCGCACCGAGCAGCCGCTTGGCGTCCGGGTACTCCTGCGACGCCTTGCGGTCGAGCTGCTTGCGCACAGCGCGCGAGAGCTTCCACGTCCAGCGCGCGAGAATCTGGTCCGGCGCATCCGGCTTCCCGTCGGCGATCGCACGCAACATGATCCGCACACCGGCCGCGCGATCCTTCTCCCACGGCGGTGCCTGCGTCACGAGCGTGACGAGATCGTCGAAGTCGGCGCGCTCGACCTTCATCGAGACGCGATCCGCAAGCGCGATCAGCCGCAGCCGCCGGTTCGGGTTCTGCGCCGCGCAGGTCGAGAGGAATGTCTCCATCGCACGCTTCGACGCGCCGCGCGCGGTCAGCTTCTCGACGAATGCGGCGCGCTCGTCGAAGCGAAGCTGGCGTCCGGCGATCTCGCCCCAGAACTCTTGTTCGTCCTGGTCGAGGAACTTCGGATCGACGCGCTGCCACTCGCGTGCGATCACCATCTTGCGGCGCAGCACGTCGGGCGTCACCGGCACGAGCCATGACACCGGTGTGAGTTTGCGACGGGCGCGGCGCTGCTGGCGCCGGCGCGGCGCCGGAGTGACGCGCGCCCCCTCGCGATAGAAGTCCGCGTCGAGCAGCGAATGGAGCGAGACGACACGATCGTTGTGCGTCGCGGCCTTCGGCGTGAAGTCGACGACGATGCCCGCCTCCTTGCGCGGATGGACGCGCATGATGCGGCCGATGCGCTGCTGGTAGACGCGCTTCGACGCGGTTGGTGCGAGGTGCATGACGATTGTGGCGCGCGGCGAGTTCCAGCCTTCGGCGAGCAGCATCGCGTTAATCAGCACGTCGATCTCCCCGCGCTCGTAGGCCGCGAGGATCTCGGCGAGCTTCACGGGCGGGGTCCGGCCCGAGACCGCCTCCGCCTTGATGCCGGCGGCACGGAACGCGGTCGCAAGGTTGTAGGCGTGGTCGACGCCTGCCGCGTAGACGATGCCCGGCGTGTCGCCGAACCGCTCGCGGTACAACGTCGCCGCGGCGAGGTTCAAGGCTTCATGGTCGAGCGCCTGTGCCAGGGCGCGCTCGTCGAAGTCGCCGCCGACGATCGGCACCTGGTTGATCGCTGCGACCGGGGGCACGCGCAGGCAACGGAGCGGCGCGATCAGCCCACGGCGAGCGGCGTCGGCGAGCGGCAGGTCGTCGACCGATGCAGGGAAGACGTCGGAGACCTGCTTCGCGATCAGCTCCTCTGTGGCGGTCATGCCGATGTACACCGGCTCGTGGAGACTGCGGATCGCGGCCGAGGTCTTCTCGCCAAGGGCCGTGTGCGCTTCGTCGCAGATCACGAGCTGATACGCGTCGCGGGCGATCTCGGTCACATGGCGGGCGAACCACGCGTAGGTCTGGATCGTGATCGGGTTCGAGGCACGCGGCGAGGTGTGTCCCTCGAGCACTGCGTCGGCGAACCGGCTGCCATATCCGTGCTCGGTCAGCTCGCGGCGGAACTGGTCGACGAGCAGGCGGCGGTGCGTGAGGATCAGGATGCCTTCGGTGCGCGCCGCCTCGACGAAGCCGGCGGCGGCGATCGTCTTGCCCGACGCGGTCGGATGCCGGAAGCGGTAGCGGCGGATCGCGCCGGGGTCGTCGGCGACGGGCTCGTCCTCCGGCTCCTCCTCATCGGTCTCGGCGACGAGGCCCAGTTCGTCGTCGGGCTCCTCGTCGTCCTCCGCCGGGTCGTCGGCGTGCCCGTTCCCGTTGCCGTTCGCAGGCTTCTGGGCGGCGGCGATCAGCTCCGTGAGCATGCCCGCGAGTGCGTCGACCTGGTGGCGACGCAGCTCGGTGCCCGAGGCGAGGTGGGGTGGCTTCTCCGAGAGGACCCGCTCGAGGCCGAGCAGCAGCGCGTAGAGCACCTTCCACTCTGACGACGGCTCCTTGCGGCCGGCGTCGATCTCCGCGAGGGCGTCGTCGAGTGCGCGCCTGCGGGCAGTGCCCGGTGCGAGCACTGCGTCCGGGGCCTCGTCGCCGCGGAGGAAGGGCTCGCCTGCCCAGGCTTCGGCCCGAAGGGCGTCGGCCCGGATGGCCGCCGCTTCCTCCGAGTCAGTCGGAGAGTGCGTGAGAGTTTCTGACAATGCGTCGCAGCAGCGTTCTGTACTGCCGCTTCCTCAAAGGTTGCACCCGCTGAAGTCCCCATTCGCGGCGGTGCAAGCGAGAGGATAGCCGAAGGAGCGGCGGGTGGGGTAGAAACGACGGATGGCCGAAACAGGGCTTTTCCGAGGGGCTGCCTCCTACTACGCCCGTTACCGGCCGGGGTATCCGGCGGAGCTCCTCGACCGCGTGGCCGAGCGGGCCGGGCTCGACGGGGGTGGGCGACTGCTCGATCTCGGCTGCGGCACCGGCAATGTGGCGATCCCGCTCGCGGCCCACGTCGAGCAGGTGGTCGCGGTCGATATCGAGCCGGAGATGCTGGCTGAGCTGAGGAAGGCCGCGCCGGCGAATGTTCGGACGGTCGAGGCGCGGGCGGAGGATGTCGACGAGAGCTGGGGTCTCTTCCGGCTCGTGACGGTGGGGGCCGCGTTGCACTGGTTCGACAGCGCGCTCGTGCTCGAACGCCTGGCCTCCCTCACGCCGATGGTTGCGCTGCTCGGCGAGTCGATGCAGAGCGAGTCGATGCGGACGTTGCTCGCCGTCTCGGAGGAGCTCTTCGGCAAGCGACCCGCGATGCGAACCGGGGACGTGCGGTACGAGCAGGTGCTCGCCGCCTCGGTGTTCTCGGACGTCGAGACGCTCTCGGTCGAGGTGGAGCGAACGTGGAGCGCCGACGAGCTGATCGGCCTCGCGTACTCCACCTCGTTCGGCTCACCCACCCGCGTCGGCGACCGCCGCGAGGACTTCGAACGGGAACTGCGCGCGCGTCTCGAGCCGCACTACCGCGAGCGCGTCACGGTCGACGCGGTCCTCGGCCGCCGCCCGTAGCCCCTGGCCGACCGACCCTCCGAGCCATGGCTGCGGGAGCCTCGTCTGGTGCCAGGCACCACTACGGGAGCGTGACGAGTTGTCCACATACCCGCGTGAAGCGCACAGCAGAGCCATTCTTCGGCGGACCTGGCCGGTGCCAGGCACCGTTACGAGAGCGTGACAAGTTGTCCGCCGCCCCGGCGAGCCACCCGCCCTCGGCAGAGCAGAAGCGGCCTACGCGGCGGGAACGAGCGCTTCGAGCCGCGAGCGCAGCCACGGCAGCTCGCTCCGCTCGGCCTCGAGCACGTCGCCCCGGAACTGCAGCACGATGCCGCCGTTTGAGACCAGGTGGTCGGCGGCGCCCGCGATCAGGCGGCGGTAATGGTCGAGCCCGTCGCCTTCCGAGAAGACCGCCGCTGCGGGCTCGTCGTCGTAGCCGGGAGCGTCGGGCGCGAGGTACGGCAGGTTCGCGACGATCAGGTCGAGATCGTGCGGCAGCCCGTCCAGCAGGTCGCCGCGCACGAGATGCACCTGGGCGCCTAGCCGCTCGGCGTTCAGCGACGCGATCTCGAGCGCGCGGGCACAGGTGTCGCTCGCCCACACCTCGATGTTCGGTGCGCGCAACGCGAGCGTGACCGCGATCACCCCCGAGCCGGTGCCGATGTCCGCCACGCGGGCGGGTGCATCGCCGATCCGGTCGAGGGCGGCGTCGACGAGCTGCTCCGTCGCGGCCCGCGGCGTGAAGACCCGGCCCGGGTCGGTGACGAAGGTCAGTCCGTGGAAGGAAGCGTCCATGTCTCTAGTACAACGTAACCGGGTGGATTGGATTCCAACCGCACACGAGAAGCAGGCCCGGTACGACGCGACCTACGGTGAGCTCGACGAGCGGGCGATCGTCCGCCGCGGGAACACCGCCTACGCCGCCGGGCTCGCGCTGCTGATGGCCGGTGACCCGGAGGCCGCCGACTGGCTTCGCCGCGCGGCCGCCCGCTGGCGCGAGAGCTGGGACGCCGGGGAAGGCCGCGAGTCGTGGGGTCGCCCGATCGGGGCGCTGAAGGCCTCGCTCATCGCGGGCGACGCCGCCGCCGTCGAGGAGTTCGCCCGCTGGGCGCTCGAGCTCGGCTGCGCGACCGCTCCCTCGCCGGTCGGCCGCTACGCGGCGACGGTCGCCCTCCTCGCCCTCGAACGCTGGCCCGAAGCACGGCACGTCGCAGAGTCGCTACGCGAGCGCGACGACTTCCCGCATGACGTCGCCGATGCGCTCGCCTTCATCGCGGCGAACGACGTGGTCGCCTACGTCGAGGCGATCGAGTCCGTGGTCGAGTCGTTCGAGACCCGCGAGGAGTTCCTCGAGGACATGCGCGTCGCCGACACCGCGCTCGTGCTGCAGAAGCTCGCCCACCTGCGCGGGATCGAGGCGGATCTGCCCGCCTCGCCCGTCCTGCCGTAACTCAGGCGACGAAGCTCAGTCGGTCTCGCCCTCGGCGATCGCGGGATGGAACGCCACCGTGATCGTCTGCAGCGGCTGCGTCTCGTCCTCCATCTCCGCCAGCTTGTCGACGAGCTCGTTCAGGAGCGCCCGCACCGTCTCGATCGAGAGCTTCGAGTGCACCTGCGCGCTCCGGAACTCGCCCTTCGCCGCGAAGAGCTCGAAGCCGCGCTGAAGCTCGCGGAGCTGTGCGCCCTGAAGCTCGCTCGCAAGCCCGGTCGCGCGGATCTCCGGCCCGACCTTGAAGTGCTTGGCGACGGGCCGGTAGGGCTTCTCGCGCCCCGCACCGCCCGCGAGCTCGATCAGCCCCGCGCGGTGCAGCATCCGGACATGGAAGTGCAAGTGCCCCGGATCGACCGACAGGCGGGCCGCGAGCTCACGGTTCGTCAGAGGTAGCTCCGACTCGCTGAGCGCCTGCAGGACCTTCAGCCGCAACGGGTGCCCCAGGGCCTTCAGCTGCTCCGGCTGCTCGACAGTGAGGACGTCGCGAATCTCGGGCTCAGTCTCGGGCGCGCTCATCTGCTGCCTAGTTTGGACGCTGCGGGGCGGTCTAGGAAGACCTTGATGGCAACTGGGGCCAAACGGGCGAGACTTGCAGGGGTTTTGTCGCTCGGCTCACCCTCGAAGGCGGCTGCCACAGCGTCGGCTTTGTCCGCCCCGCCGACGATGAAGACGATCTGCGCGGCCGACTGGATCGTGGGCAGCGTCATCGTCACCCGGTCGACGAACGGCTCCAGCCCGGCCGGCCCGTTCGTCGCACGCCGGTCGACCACCTGAAGCTGCGGCGACCCGGGGAAGAGCGAGGCCATGTGGCCGTCGGAGCCGAGCCCCAGGAGCAGCAGGTCGAGCCGAACGCCGGCGAGTGCCTCGTCGAGCTCGCGGGCGGCCTCCTCGGGGGCGAGCTCACCGCGGATCCGGTGCACCTCGGCGGGCGGCGCTTCGATCCGGTCGAGTAGCGCCTCCTTCGCGAGGCGGTAGTTCGAGAGCTCGTTGTCGGGCGGCACGCACCGCTCGTCGCCCCACCAGAGCGTCACGCGCCCCCAGTCGGGCTCGAGGGCCGCAGCACGCTCGTAGGCCTCGGCGACGCTCGAGCCGCCGGTCAGGACGATCGAGCCGCCGCGCGCGGCCTGGTCGGCGAGGAGCACGGCGACGGCGGCCGCGGGAGTCTCGACGATCTTCAGGTCAGGCGGCTGCACGGTCTCCGGTCAATGGTACGAACCCCCGGCTGAGGCCCGCAAGCAGGTACACGCTCGCGAGCCCGGCCCACTCGCCGTAGGGAACGAGCAGCTCGTCGGACTCCTCCGCCTCGACGTAGCGGCCCCAAAGCGCCGAAGCGAGCTTCACGAGGCCGAGGTCGCGTGCGAGCCCGCGCTCGTAGCGCCCGAGTCCTTCCATGCAGATGACCCCGGCCGACCACGGGCCTAGCCCGCGCTCACGCTCGAGCCGCAGTGCGGCGGCCTCGGTCGGCTGCTCTTTCAGCCGTTCCAGGTCGAGGGTGCGGCAGAGCCGGATCAGCGCCGAGGCCCGCCGCGCGCCCAGGCCGAGCGCGCCGAGTTGCGCAGGCGAGAAGCGTGCGAGGTCGG
>JBAQHS010000084.1:0-3668 GCA_049288455.1 Gaiellaceae bacterium
TCCGGGCCGCCCTCGATCAGGACCCGGCACTCTTCGAGGCCGGCGCCGACACCGGCGTCGTGCTCGCCTCGCCCTCGACGCTGATTGCGCTCCTGCGCACCGTCTCGTACGGCTGGCAGCAGGAGACGGTCGCCGAGAGCGCCCGCACGATCAACCAGCTCGGCCGGGAGCTTTACGACCGGGTCGGCGTCTTCGTCGGCCATTTCGCGAAGGTCGGCCGCAGCCTGGACACGGCAGTTGGCGCGTACAACCAGGCGCTCGGCTCACTGGAGCAGCGCCTGCTTGTCACGGCGCGCAAGTTCCCCGAGCACGGTGTCAGCGCCCCCGAGATCGCGGATACCCCGCAGATCGAGCGGACGCCGCTCACGCTCTCGGCGCCCGAGACTCCCGGGCGCACGAACGACGACGTGATCGCGCTCCCGCGCGCCGACGCCGACGCGGCCTGACCGCTCGACGATCGAGAACCGCGGCCGTGCGACCCGCATCGGACGCCGCCATCAGAGCGCTCAGAACCGCTCGGCCAGGTTCTACTCCTCGGAAGGGAAAACGGGCTCCGGACCGGGAACGAATAGCCGGTCTTTAGCGTTTACTACACCGAAGAGATTTTCAGGAGAGGAGCACCTTGAGCGACCAGAACGTCCGTGAGTTGATCATCGTCGGCGGCGGCCCCGCCGGCTATACGGCTGCGCTCTATGCCGCGCGCGCCGACCTCCAGCCGCTCGTGATCGAGGGCTTTGCCTGGGGTGGGCAGCTGATGATCACGAGCGACGTCGAGAACTACCCCGGCTACGCCGACGGCGTCATGGGCCCCGAGATGATGTCCGACTTCCGCCGGCAAGCGGAGCGGTTCGGCGCGGAGTTCATCACCGACGACGTGACGAAGGTCGATTTCTCCGAGCAGCCGCTGCGCGTCTGGGTGGGCGACGACGAGTACGCCGCGCGCGCGGTCGTGATCGCAACGGGCGCGAGCGCCCGCTGGCTCGACATCGAGTCCGAGCAGAAGCACAAGGGACGCGGCGTCTCGGCCTGCGCCACCTGCGACGCCTCGTTCTTCCGCGAGAAGGACGTGTACGTCGTCGGCGGCGGCGACTCCGCCTTCGAAGAGGCGCTCTTCCTGACGAAGTTCGCGACACGCGTGCACCTCGTGCACCGGCGGAACGAGTTCCGGGCGTCGAAGATCATGATCGACCGGGCCGAGCAGAACGAGAAGCTTGACTTCGTGCTGAACGCCGTGGTCGAAGAGGTGATCGGCGACGTCAACGTCCAGGGTCTGAGGCTGCGCAACACGGTGACCGACGAGCTGTGGGAGGTTCCTGCCGACGGGCTCTTCGTGGCGATCGGCCACGATCCGAACACCGCGCTCTTCAAGGATCAACTCGATCACGACGCCGGCGGCTACCTCCTGACCAAACCGGGTTCGACGGAGACGAACATCCCGGGAGTGTTTGCAGCCGGAGACGTTCAGGACCACACCTATCGGCAGGCGATCACAGCCGCAGGCTCCGGCTGTATGGCGGCGCTCGACGCCGAGAAGTTCCTCGCGGCGTTCGAAGGCCATCCGGGCACAGCGGCAATCGCGCCGCGCCCGGAAGCAGCCGAGGTCTAAGACGGGGCAGCGGGTAGGCTCGGCGCGTGGCTGACGCCCGCCCCGAGTGGGTCGACCTGATCGACCCAACCGCCGAGGAGTTGCGCAAGCAGCTGCCGGCGAGCATCCACGCGACCGCGCTGCAGGCGCTCGTCGCACCGCACGTGCACAACGACGAGCCGCGCCCGCGGATCGAGTCGCACGACGAGTACATCCTCGGCATCTTCTTGCTGCCGGTCTCGCTCCCCGACGAGGATCGTGTCTATTACCAAGAGATCGACTTCGTTGCGACGGAGGACGTGCTGGTCTCGGTCTCGAAGACGCCGCCGGGTGAAGAGCCGTTCGACCCGAAGCCGGCCAAGGAAGCGTGCCGTGAGCACGAGGACGTCGGGATGTTCGTCTACCACCTGGTCGACTCGATCGCCGAGCGGTACCTCGATCTGATCGACGCCCTGGACGACGAGATCGACGAGTTGGAAGACATGGTGGCGGGCGAGACGGCGCAGAAAGTCGGCAGACGCCTGCGGGAGCTGCGTCAGGATCTCCGCGGCATTCGCCGCACGCTTGCACCGACACGAGATGCGGTGCACAAGATCGTCGACAACCGCATCGAGCTCGCGGACGGCGAGCTCTTTCCGCGCGACGTCGAGATCGCCTTCGGAAGCGCCTACGACAAGTTCCTGCGCTCGTCGGAGTCGCTCGATGCATCACGCGACTCGCTCGCCGGTGTGCGCGATTACCTGCAGGGGAAGATCTCGAACGATCAGAACGAGGTGATGAAGCGGCTGACCCTGATCGCGTCGCTGCTCCTTCTGCCCACGTTCATCGTCGGCCTGTACGGCCAGAACTTCGTGAAGATCCCCGAGCTCCACTGGGTGTGGGGCTACTGGTGGTCGTGGGGCTGGATCATCGGCACGACGATCGCGCAGCTTGTGTTCTTCAAATGGAAGCGCTGGATCTAGCCACCTAAGGCTCCAGGTTGCTACCGGGCCGCGCTTGCAGCGCTCGATCCAAGGGAGGAGACTTGCCTGCATGTCGTCGCCAGGCCACCCGATCGTCTTCCTCTCGGACTTCGGCTATCGGAACGAGTGGGTCGGGATCTGCCACGCGGTCATGAACCGCATCGCACCGGCAAGTCCGATCGTCGATCTCTCGCACGGAGTGCCTCCACTCGACGTCCGTGGCGGCGCGGTGCTGCTCGTCGACTCGCTGCCGTACCTGGACGCCCACGCGATCCTGCTCGCGATCGTCGATCCCAGCGTCGGACGCGATCGGGACATCGCAATCGAGTCGAACAGCGGCATGCTCATCGTCGGCCCCGACAACGGCCTGCTCGCGCCGGCTGCGGCAGCGCTCGGTGGCGTCGCACGCGCCGTCGAAGTCACTTCCCCGGAGATCGTGTTGACGCCGATCTCGCCGTCGTTCCACGCCCGAGACGTGCTCGCGCCGGCAGCCGCGCACCTTGCGGCCGGGGTCGACCTCGCGACGCTTGGCGCGGCGGTCGAGCCGGCGACCCTCGCCGAGCTCAGGATCCCAGAGCCGACTGTTGAGCGCGAGAAGATCGAATGTGAGGTGCTCGACCTGAACCGCTTCGGCAACGTGCTGCTGAACGTCCGCGAGTCGCAGCTGATCGAATCTGGTCTCGGCGAAGCCGCTGCGATCCAGGTCGACGCGACCTCCGGGGCGGGAACGGCTCGGTGTGTCTCGACCTACGCGGACGTCGAATCGGGCGACTGGGGCATCATCGTCGACCCGCGTGGCTGGCTGCTCGTGATTCGCGGCAACCCGGCGAATGCCGCCGAGGGCCTCGGCAGCGTCTCGCCCGGCGACCCGATCTGGCTGACAGCGGCGCGGAACTGACCAAGGCACGCGCTCGTACCGCCCGGGCACCGGCCATGGCTACCCTGGCCGCCGTGCCGCACTACATCTGCCCGAAATGCAAGGAGCGCTCGGTCGACATCGACGCCCGCGAGGGATTCTCGACCCAGACGCCGGCCTGCCGGCACTGTGGCTTCGGCTTCCTCTTCGAACTGCTCGACGACTACTACCCGGCGCCGGATACGGGGCTCCTCGTCACCGACCA
>JBAQHS010000085.1:0-3697 GCA_049288455.1 Gaiellaceae bacterium
CCCCAAACCAGGTTGAGAACGCCCGATCAACCAGGTTCTCTCTTTGAACCTGCTTCGATGAGTCTCCACAGAGCTGGCACAGACACGTAACACCGGAGCAGGCCTTCGTCCAGCCGTCCCCGTGGTCCGAGACTCATCAAACCTGGTTGAACCCCAACCAGGTTGAAAACCCCAGCAACCAGGTTCCGCTCTTTGAACCTGGTTCGATGAGTGTCGAACCGCCGCGGCCCGATTGGACAGTTAGGTGCGACGTGCGACGGTGCTCGATTCCGAGCTGACCGCGGGTGCGGTTGGGTCGACGCCGTATCTGCCGTATGCGCCGTATGCGCCGTACGAGTCCGATCGCGAACTGCCGTTCAGCACGACGAGTCTCCGCGTAACGCCAAGGTCGTCGAGTGTGGCCGCGACCGCCTCGGCGGCGCCACGAGGCGTGTAGTCCGCACGCGCGACGATGATCACGGAGTTCGCGGCGTGCACCACGGAGACTGCATCCGCTGCGAGCAGCAGTGGCGGTGTGTCGAAGATGACGTACTCCGCCAATCCGCCCAAATCCTTGAAGAGCTTCTTGATCGCGTCAGGCTGAAAGAGGTTCGCCGGGTCCCGATGCGGAGTTCCCTGGGCGAGCAACCGAAGACCGCCGCCGCGACCTCGAGAGTCGCGCGTTGCCCCGGTCGACGACCACATGTGTTGCGGGATCGTGCGGCCGCCGATCGTCAGCCATGAGAGGGAGACGTCGAAAAGGGCGTCGGCGACCGCCGCCTTTCCCTCGAGCACATCAGACAAGCCTGGTCCTTCAACCTCGTACCCGAGATAGGTGGCGAGATCGGGTTTCCGAAGGTCGCCGTCGACGCAGATCGTCTTCTTGCCTGCGAGCGCGAGCATCGTCGCGAGGTTTGCCGCGAGCGTCGTCTTCCCCTCGCCCGCAATTGCGCTGGTCACGGCGATACAGGGGCCGGCGTGCCCATCGCTCGAGAACTCGAGATTCGCGCGCAGCATGTGGAGCGCCTCTTGCAGGGCGCGCTGGTCAGCTCCACCTGTCCCGGAAAAGAACCGCCGCGTCGCCTTCGGGATCGATCCCACGAGTTGAGCCCGGTACCAGTTCTCAGCCTGCTCTCGAGAGCGAATGCGTTCACCGGTTGCTTCGCGCAAGAACGCCGCCGCAATCCCGAGAATGAGACCGAGCGCTCCCGCAACGACGGCGTTACGCACGGGGCGCGGCGATACCGTGCCGCTGAGAGCATGTGCCGGATCGAAGACACTCGCAGTGATGGGAGAGGAGCCGGTCGCCGTTGCATGCCCGTTGTTCAGTTTTTGACGGACGAGAAGCGTGAAGCTCTGCCCCACTTGAGTGAGGATTGTCACCGCTTCGCGTGGAGAGGCCGCGTCGTAGGAGACCTGGAGCACCGAGCTCTCCGGGTTTGACGACACCGACAGGTTCGCGAGCAACTCCTTCGGCGTCAGCTGAGAATGCAGGGACTGAATAGCTGTGCTTGCGACGATGTCGCTCTCGAGAAGGTTCGTCATCGTCTGCGCGAACGGCTGAACGGAGCTCCCGAACTGAGGCTGGAAAAAGCCGTTTCCTTGGCCGACGACGATCTTCATCGAGGCACGGTAGGTCGGCGACTGTGACGCCGAGACGACGAGGGCGGCCGCGATAGCCAGGCCGACCATGAGGGCAACGAGCCAAGCACGACGCTTCAACACGTGCATGACCTTCGAAACGGAGTCGCGCGTCGAGTCGACCCCCCGTGCCCCGTGTACGGTCGAAGGGCCGCCCGAAGTCAACGTGGGGACCCGTGGCACGCCCGCAGTCTAGCGAGCAAGCCCCCAGATCGTTCGAATCGTCACACCTAACGTCCGGGCGCTATCCTAGCTTTTCCCTATGGTCGATCTCCCAGTGCGTCGGCAATTGCCGATGTGGGTCGGTCTTGTGCTTGCCCTTCTTCTGACCGTCTCTGTGCCTCATTCGGCTCGGTCGCAGGCAGCCGCCCACCGCGAACAACAGCGAACGCTCTACGTCTCGACAGCCGGATCCGATCGCGCATCGGGTGCCGTCGAGCATCCGCTGCGCTCGATCGCTGCCGCACTTCGTCGTGCGGGAGCCGGCACGACGATCCTCGTCGGCAGAGGTGTCTATCCGGAGACTCTGTACGAGACGACGAGCGGTCAGCCGGATCGACCGCTCATCGTGCGCGCTGCCAACGGCTCTCACCCGGTGATAACCGGTCGACTCACGCTGAATGGGTCGAACATCCTCGTCAAAGGCTTCGTCTTCGTCGGCGGGTTGAGCTCGAATCCGGACAATGTCCTCGTCTCGATCAATGGCAACAACGTGACGCTCGCTCACAACGAGTTGCGCAATTCAGCCATGTCCGGTGTGATCGTCGGGGATACGGTCGGCGTTCGGCTGATCTCCAACTGGATCCACGACAACGGCACGCACGTCGTTCAAGGCATCGTCCAGGATCACGGGATCTACTGGTCGAACGGACGGGACGGTCGAATCGTGAACAACATCATCGACCACAATCGGGGATTTGGCATCCAGCTCTATCCGGAAGCGATCTCAACGGTCGTCAGTTCCAACACCGTCGTCTGGAACGGGATAGCGAAGGACGGCTCATACGGAGCATCGGGGATCATCCTCGGCGGAGCCGCGACCACCGGCAACACCGTCGTCAACAACATCATCGCCTGGAACGGCGAGGCGGCTGTGCGGTCCCTCGCGCCGCTCGGCGCCGGAAATACGATCTTGAACAATCTCGGCTACGGCAACGACCGAAGCGATTTCCCGACCGACTCGTTGGGAGACGGCCTGAAGTTCGAGCAGAACGTGACGTCCGCGCCGCGATTCATCCGAGGATTCCCGCTGTACGGCCTGGGCAAGTCGAGCCCGGCACGGCATAGAGCGATTCCGGCCTTCTCGCCCCAGCTCGACTTCGCCGGCCGGAGCCGATTTTTCAAGACCCTTCCTGATCTCGGGGCGCTCCAGAGCTCGTAGAGCCCCAGGCCCAGCGCGCTACGAGGCAGGCGCGCGCATGCGTCGGCCGCCCGGCGGCTTGAACGAAACAAGCGTCGCGTCCACGATGTAACGGTGCGTTGCAAAGAACCGCGGGTGACACGCCTGTAAGCGCAGGATCTCCTTGCCGGTGTTACGCAGGACCGCCAAGTCATTCGCCGGTACGACGTAGTGGCGGACCGCGCGATAGGTAAACGTCCCGTACGGCACGGTCAGGGTCACGTAGTCGCCGTCTTTGATGTCATCGATGTGAGCAAACGGCGCCAGATACGTGGTTCGATGGCCCGCGATATAGATGAGGCGTCCCTGGCCCGGCAGTCCCGACTGAAGGTAGTGGCCGGGCCCTTTCTTCAGGTCCCCGTCGTCCGTGCCTTGCACGAGGTAGATCGAGAGGCCGAGGCGGCCGATCTGCAGGCGTCCGATTGGATCGCCCGGTCGCAACGTCGTGCGATAGGTCCGGGCGGCCTGCTGCTCCTCGCGAAGCGTCGCGGCTGGTGAGGCACGCGGAACCACCGGCAGGGTACGCCGGAAGCTCTGACTCCGTTGCGCGTACTCCGAGCGCAGATGCCGCTGACTCAGATAGGTCTCGACCGCCGTGAAGGGGTCTTGCCAGCGCCAGACGACGACGACCCACACGAGGGTCAACGCGCCCGCCACGACCATGACGGTTCCGAGAGC
>JBAQHS010000086.1:0-9412 GCA_049288455.1 Gaiellaceae bacterium
GAGGTCGTCCGTTGAGCTCGTCGGCGACGCGGTTGAGGTCGGCTTGGCTGTAGCGGCTGAGGTCGTCGCCTCTGGGGAAGTACTGACGCAGGAGCCCGTTGGTGTTTTCGCTTGTGCCGCGCTGCCAGGGGCTCGAGGGGTCGCAGAAGTAGACCTGGACGTTGTTGTCGATCGTGAAGCGGGCGTGCTCGGCCATCTCCTTTCCCTGGTCCCAGGTCAGGGTGCGTCGGAGTGCTTCGGGGAGTTGCTGGATCTGCTCGGTCAGCGCGACTCTGACCGCCTCGGCCGTCCGCCCTGCCGGCAGCCCGACGAGCAGCGCGAACCTGGTTTGCCGCTCGACGAGCGTCGCGATCGCGGAGCGGCCGGCGCCGCCAATGATCAGGTCACCCTCCCAGTGGCCGGGGACGGCCCGGTCATCGACCTCGGCTGGCCGCTCGGAGATCGGCACGATCTCACGGAGGTTGCCGCCCAGCCGCGAGCCTCGCGCGCGACGCTGGGAGCGACCACGCCGGAGCTCCCTGGCGAGCTCCCGCCGCAGCGCACCCCGTGATTGCACGTACAGCGACTGGTAGATCGTCTCGTGCGACACACGCATCTCCGGATCGTCGGGGAAGTCGAGGCGAAGCCTCGCAGCGATCTGCTGCGGCGACCAGCGCTCACAGAGACGCCGCTCCACCTCGGCCCGCAGCCGTGGACTGGACACAAGCTTCGCAGTCTTCGGACGGCGAGCCTGCTCGAGCGCCCGCGCATCCGCCCTTGCCGCTCGATAGCCGCCACGACCGCCGTTGCGCTCAAGCTCCCGCGTCACCGTCGAGGCCGACCGGCCCAACCGCCCCGCGATCCTCACGGCGCTCTCGCCGCAAGCAACCCCAAGCGCGATCTCCTCCCGCTCAGCCAACGACAGAAACCGCGGCGAACGGCACCGCTCATACCAACGCACCCCGCCCCTGCGCATCACCCAGCTCAACACCGTCCGCGGATCACACCCGACCGCAGCCGCCACCCCCGCCGACGCCTCACCCGCCGCGACCCGACGCTCGATCTCGTCGCGCTGCCCCTCGCTCAACCGCCCCCGATCACCCCGCCGCTTCCACTCAGCCACAACAACCTCCAATCAGCCGACACCACACGACCGACCAGCAGCATCTTTGCGACGACGGATGGAGACCACCGGTTTAAACCAGTTGCCGCGTTTCGAGTTGCCGCGACCAGGCCGGACTAGCTTCGACCACGCGCGATCGCGAGGGCGCGGGCGTTCTCGACCGCCGTCTCGAGCTCGAGCTCGGCTCCCTCGGCGTAGGCGATCGCGTACTCGTCGCCGAGCGCAGCCTCGAGGCCCGCCAGTGTCTCGTCGCGCAGTCGCTGCTCGAGCGGCGGCGGCAAGCCGCCCGTCCGCTGCCGCGCTGCTGCCGCGGCGCCGGCAAGAACTGCCGACCGTCGCGGCTCGTCTCCTCGCAACGCGATCGTCGCCGCGGCGTCGAGGCAATAGGAGACACCATCGAAGTGCTGGAGATCGACGTACCGGTCGAGGCTCCGCGCCAACGCGTTCCCCGCCCCACCAAGGTCGCCGCGCAGGATGAACGCGGCCGCGACGTTCAGCCACGCGCCCGCCACGTCGTCCTGCATGTCCAGCTCCTCGAACAGCGCTGCGGCCTCGCGACACGTCTCGAGCGCGTTCTCATGATCGCCGCGCAGGAGCGCCAGGTAGCCGAGGTTGCTCATGACGTTCGCGAGGGCCGGGCGCGCGCCTGTGTGGCGCGCCGCTGCCGCCGCGCGCTCATACAGCTCCGCCGCCTCGTCGCTTGCTCCCTGTGCCGCGGCGATGTTCGCGAGCGCACTGAGGGCGCTCGGAAGCTCAGCGTCGTCGCCGAGCGATGTGCACACCTCCAGGCGATTCGCTGCGAAGACGCGCGCCTCCTCGAGGTCGCCGGCAGCCGCAGCAAGGGTCGAAGCACCGAAGAACGCGCGTGCCAGTGTCGCCTGGTCGACCCCGTCGCTGTTCACGACGGCCCGCGCGAGCCATCGCCGTCCCTCGCTGATGTGCCCGCGAATGAACCAGAAGCGCCAGAGCGCGGCGGCGAGCCGCAGGAAGATCGCCTCCTCCCCTGCCTCCTCGGCCCACGAGAATGCCGCGCGCAGGTTGTCGTGCTCCGACTCGAGGCGGCGGAGCCAGTAGACCTGCCGCGAGCCCGTCAGCTCCGGCGCGGCCTGCTCGGCCAGCTCGACGAGATAGGTCGCGTGAAAAGCGCGTTCGGCGTGCTCACCGCCTCGCTCGCGCAACTGCCGAAGGACGTACTCACGGATCGTCTCGAGCATCGAGAATCGCGGCGTGCCGTCGTCCGCGACCTGCGCTACGAGCAGGCTCTTGTCGCGGAGTGAGGTCAGCAGGTCGAGTGCGTTGCCGCCGGAGGCCCGGCGCTCGGCCGCCTCGAGCGAGGCACCGCCGGTGAACACGGAGAGGGCGAGCAACAGCTCTTGCTCCTCGCTCGTGAGCGACACGTAGCTCCAATCGATCGTCGCGGCAAGCGTTCGCTGCCGCTCCGGCAGGTCATGCGCGCCACCGACCAGGAACGGGAGGCGTTCTTCGAGCCGGTCGAGGATCCCGGCGAGCGGCAGCACCCGAATGCGCGCAGCCGCGAGCTCGATCGCGAGCGGCAGGCCGTCGAGCCGCCGGCAGATTGCCTCGACGACGTCCAGATCAGCCGCGCCGAGGGCGAGCCCTGGGCGAGCCGCCGCCGCGCGCGCGTTGAAGAGCGTCGCCGCGTCCTCATGCGCAAGCGGCGCCAGCCGATACTCGTGCTCCGCTCGAACGTGCAGGAGATCACGGCTCGTCGCGAGCACCTTCACCTGCGGGCAGCGATCGATGAGGTCGGCAACGAGCGGCGCGACGTCGGGAACCGATTCACAGTTGTCGAGGACGAGCAGGATCTGGCGTCCGTGCAAGCGGCCCTCGACCGAGCGCACGAGAGGCTCATCTGGCTGCTCGTCGACCCCGACCGCGTCGGCGAGAGCGAGAGTCACCTCGGCCGGGCTCGCGGCCGAGACCAGCGAAACGAAGAAGGTGCCGTCGTGGAAATGCTCGTGCAGCCGATGCGCTGCCTCGAGCGCGAGCCGCGTCTTCCCCACGCCACCACTGCCGGTGAGGGTGACGACCGGTGCGATCGCGAGCAGGTCCGCGATCTCATGGAGCTCGCGCCACCGCCCGACGAACCCCGTGCGCGGCCGGGGCAGGTTGCCCGGAGTCGGCGCGCGGGGCGGCTGGAGGCGTGTCTCGAGCCCTGGCACAACGAGCTGAAAGAGACGTTCGGGCGCCTCGATGTCCTTGAGGAGATGCTCACCGAGATCGCGGACCTCGACCTCGTCCGCGACGAGATCGCGGGTTGCGGCCGAGAGTAGGACCTGTCCGCCGTGTGCTGCAGCGCAAATGCGCGCCGCCCGCGAGAGATCGAGGCCGACGTAGTACCCGCCTGTGGTCAGCAGGGGCTCGCCGGTGTGGATCCCCATGCGCACGCGCACCGGCCCGGTCGCAAGCGCGCGCTGCGCTGCAGCGGCAGCAGCGACAGCGTCGTGTGCGCGCGCGAACGCGACGAAGAACGCGTCGCCCTGACTGTCGACCTCAGCGCCGTAGTGCGCGGCGATCGCGTCGCGCAGCGCACGGCGGTGCTCACCGAGTAGCGCGTCGTACGCGGGCCCGTGCTCGCGTACGAGACGCGTCGATCCCTCGATGTCGGTGAAGAGCAGAGTGATGGTGCCGCTCGGGAGGCTGCCCACGTCCCCCACCTGAGCTGAATCAGTCCGCCGAGTAGCGCTCGGCTGCGAGCTCGTCGATCTCTTCGGGCGGGTACAGGTCGATGACGTCCTCGGCCTCGAGGTCGAGGACGATCTTTGCCTTCTCGTCGGGCGTTGCCCACTCGATCAGCACCCGCGCGTACTTTCCGTTCAGTTCGAACCAGGTCTCGCTGGCGGTTCCGCCTGCCTTCTCGGTCAGCGTCTCGATGCAGTGTTTGACGTGCACTCTCCTGCCATCGTCGCCGACGCAGTCACGCAGCTTGTGACTCGTGTGGGTGGAGACCTTGACCCAGGAGAACGGCATGACGCACCTCGAGTGATTCGACTGCATCGATCTTGTGCCATTCGGCGCCGGAACGCAACCCTTACCCTCACTCTTCTTTGCTCGGACCTGACCGCTCGGTCTCCAAGATGCGCTCGAAGGGAATCCCGGCACGCTCGGCGGCCTCATGCACCGCTTCCGGCGTTCCGTCGAACTGGCACAGCACGACCTCGTCTTCTCGAATGAGCAGCGAGCCGAGGTAGCGAACGCTCTTGCCGGCCTTCCGCAGCGCGGCTGTCGCAGCGTCGGCGGCCTCATCGAGGGCGCGCAGGTCTTCGGGGCTGACGTCGGGCCAGAAGCACTCGGCGACGAACTCGGATGTCCCACGCTCAGCCGGCTCGACCATGGCGCAACGCTAGGGGCCTGCGGTCGTCGATGAAAGAGGGGAATCCCTACGGAATGCTCGATGACGCTGCCGCGTCGTCGAGCGCGCGGCCAAGCTGCGCGCGCGAGTGAATCCCAAGCTTGCGATACACGCGGGTGAGGTTCGCCTCGACGGTCTTGGAGGTCATGAACGCCTCCGTCGCGATTGCCTTGTTCGTCAGCCCGGCCGCCGCGAGCCGCGCAACCCGCAGCTCGGTTGCGCTGAGGTCAGCGGGCGCGCGGCGCGTCACTACCCTTCGTAGCTCGTCCCGGGCTTTCCGGCTCCAGAGTTCTGCGCCCAGGCTCTCGAAGCTGCCGAGTGCCTCCTCCAGCGTCTCGCGAGCGAGGCGCTTCTGCTTCAGGCGACGCAGGATTTGCGCATGGACGAGCAGGGTGCGCCCGTGCTCGAAGGGCATGTCGAGCTGCTTGTGGTGTTCGAGCGCAACGCGGGATGCAACGAGAGCGGTGTCGAGCTGCGACTCGGCGGCGAGCAGGAGGCTGCGACAGCGTGCGCTCGTCGCGAGGATCCACGGGCGCGGAAAGACGCTCGCGCGCAGCTCGAACGCGTCCAGAAGCATGTGCGCCCGTTCGAGCGCGCCGACCTGGATCGCTGCCTCGATCTGATCGGGAAAGAAGCGAAACCGTGCCGGCTCTCGGTGCCCGAGCGCCTCGACGATCTCGGCTGCTCGCGTCAGGTGCTTGTCGGCCTCGGCGGCGTCCCCGAGCGAGAGGGCGAGGAATCCGAGCACCCAGTGCCCGAGCGCAAGCTGCCCGTCACGCGACTCGAAGATCTCGAGGATCCGCTCGCCGGCCGCCTGCGCCTCGTCGACCCGGCCCAGGTGCGCATCGACATACCCGCGCGCATAGAGCGCGCTGCCGAGGAACGCAGGCGAGCCGATGCGGTCCGCAAGCTCCATCCCCTCGACCGCCCACGCCTCGGCGGAGATCCAGTTGCCGGTCCAGCACGCGATCTCGGCCAGGCGAACGAGCGTCCCTTGAGTCGCGGTCTCGTCACCGTTCGCTCGGCTCCGCTCGAGCCCGGCCTGGTACACGGCGGTCGCGGCACGGAAGTCGTCCTTGAACACCGGCCAGATCCCGACCACCGGGCTTGCGTCGTCCCAGTTGTCGTTGCGCTCCTGCAGTGCACGCCCGCGCGCGTAGGCGTCGTCGTCGGCGCCCTCACCGGCGAGCAGTCGCAGGTACGCGGCGTGGAGGAGCGCCCACGAGTAGGACCCGGGACTTTCCGCCGGATCGAGCAGCGCAACCGCGGCCTCGTCGTGAGCGATCGCACGCTTCGGATCGAGGTCTTGCGAGAGCCAGGCCGCAGCACGGTGCGTGCCTGCAGCGACCGTCGGATCGCGCGCGTGCGCGAGCGCGTCGACGACAAGCCGGTAGCCACGGTCGAAGTCGCGCTCGTACCAGAGTGTCATCCCGAGGTCCCGCAGGAGCTCGGCCCGGAGGTCACCGTCGACGGCGTGCGCGTCGCAGGCTTCCAGCACCACGCGTGCGTCCGCGGTTTCGCCGGCGTCGGTGAGGTAGTGAGCGAGTGCGAGCGCCCGTCGCACACGAGTCTCGGCGTCCAGTTCTTCGGTGAACTCGACCGCGAGGCGCGCCAGATCGGCGGCTGCGGCTGACGCCCCTCGGGCTGCCGCCTGCCTCGCCGCAGCATCGAGCGATCGCGCGGTCGACTCGTCCGGTGCGTCGCCGGCGAGCGCCAGATGCCGCGCGCGCTCCTCGCCGTCGGGAAGGCGACCGGCGAGGAGGCGGTGCGCGGCGCGTCGCTCGGTTCGGGATGCCGACTCGTAGACGGCGGCCGCAACGAGTGGATGGGCGAACCCGACTCGCCCGTTCGTGATCTCGATCAGCGCCGCGTCCTCTGCCGGTGCAAGTGCGCCCTCGCCGACGAGCTCGATCGTTGGAGCAGCGAGCGAGGCGGCGTGCAGCAGCGCCTCCTTCGTCTGCATCGGCAGGCGAGCGACACGCGCCCGCACGAGCTCGTGCACGCGCGGCGGGATCGGGAGGCGGTGCGTCCCGGTCACCGTGCCGGCTCGGACAAGCTCGCGCATGATCTCGAGGGCGTAGAGCGGATTCCCGCCGCTCACCTGTGCGAGTCGAACGAGCAACGGACGCGCGACCGGCAATGCGAGCCTCGCGTGCACCACATCGTGCAGCGCCGCGACACTCAGCGGCGACAACACCGCTTCCGACTGTCGTTCCGGGGGCACGGCCAACGCAAGCGACTCCCGTGCCGCACGCTCCTCGTCGCGGGCGGTGATCAGCAGGCCGATCTGCGCATCTTCCAGCCGCCGCAGGGCGAAGCGCAGCACACCGTCCGTCGCAGCGTCGAGCGACTGTGCGTCGTCGATCGCGATGATCGTCGGCTGGTCACGTGCGAGCTCGCGCAACAGCGTGCAGGTCGCGGTCGCAACCGCACGCGTGTGGTGACGGCGGCCGGCACCGTCCTCCGGCTCTTCCCGGAGCAGCGCGACCGACAGCGCGTGGCGCTGCGGCGGAGGCAGGCGCTCGAAGTACGCAGGGTCGACGGGGGCAAGCAGATCGGCGAGCCCTGCGAAGGAGAGCCGGGCCTCGACGTCACTGGGCCGCGCCGAGAGACATCGGCAGCCGGCCTCCTCTGCAAGCGCAAGCCCAGCCTGCCATACCGTCGTCTTGCCGATTCCGGCCGGGCCGCGCACGACGAACGCAGCCTCACCCTCGGAGATGCGCGCGTTGAATCGACGCAGAGCGTCCAGTTCGGCGCGCCGACCGACGATTTCGTCGCGGTCCCGAGCGACGACCCCCTCGCCGGCTCGTCCCAGCGCTGTCATCCGCCCACTGATCTTAACGCCGATTTCGTAGGGTTTTCCCGCCTTTCTCGGACGCCGCCTCCGCCGTAGGTTCGACTCATGGTTGGGGGTAAACGAGAGGGAGAGGAAGGAGCTTCGATGAGCAGGCGGCAGAAACTCGCCGTCACACTCGCCGTCGCCGTTGCGCTGGTCGGGATCGTCGGGATCGCTGCCTATGCGGCAATCCCGGGCCCGAACGGCGCGATTCGCGGTTGCGTAAAGACGTCGGGCGGCCAGGTGCGGGTGATCGATCCGGCAGCCGGCGGCGCATGCGGGTCGAGCGAGACGCCGCTCGACTGGAACCTGACCGGCGGGCAAGGGAGCCAGGGGTCGCCAGGTGGACCAGGGCCACAAGGGGTCACCGGACAGGCCGGGAGCTCGGGTTACGAGCGCATCGTCGTGCAGGCGAGCACCGACCAGAGTGGCGACGGCGAGAGCACCGCCGACTGCTCGACGGGGAAGCGCGTGTTGATGGGTGGCTACGAGCTCGCTGCGAGCGGGCCGATGCACGTGGTCATGAGCGCGCCGACCTCCGGCGGGACGGGCTGGGACGTGCAGGTGACGGGGGCGGTCGGCAACTTCGTCGTCTCCGCGATCTGCGCAACTGCAACCACTCCGCAGTCATGAAGGCGGCGGAGATGTCACGCAGACGACTGAGCAAGAAGGTCGTCCTCGGCGCGACGGCCCTGATCGTCCTCCTCGGTGCGAGTGTTGCCGAGGCGACGATTCCCGACTCGGGTGGAACGATCCACGGTTGCTACAAGAACGTCGGCGGCGACCTGCGCGTGATCGATCCGGGAACGGGCGTCGCGTGCTCACCGAGCGAGACGAGCCTCGGCTGGAGCCAGACGGGAGCGAAGGGCCTCACAGGCCTGCAGGGTGCGCAGGGAGTTGCGGGCGCACAGGGTGCACCTGGCCCTGACGGCGTCGCCGACTACCAGATCGTCACGGCGCAAGCGACGACGGCTGTCGAGGGATCGGGCGCGGCCATGGCGTTCGTGGGAGCGGACTGCCCGACTGGAACGACCGCCACCGGGGGTGGTTTCCAGATCCCCGCGTCGGCGAACGTCACGCCCGTGAACTCGAGCAGCGACGGCCAGGCATGGCTCGTCGAGGCGACCGGAGATGCCGGCGTCATCGTGAAGGTGTTCGCGGTGTGCGTCGACAAGCAGCAGTTGGGGGTGAACTGAGATGGCGAGCAAGCTGAAGCGACCGTCCGTCGTGGCGGCAGTCGTCGTCGGCGTCGTGCTCGCAGCCGGCGTCGCGAGGGCCACGATCCCGGACTCGGGCGGAGCGATCCACGCCTGTTACAAGCAGTCGAGCGGGGCGCTGCGCGTGATCGACCCGAGTGCGGGGGCAACGTGTAACTCGAGCGAGAAGAGCCTCGACTGGGCCCAGCAGGCGCCCACAGGTGCGCAGGGGATTCAGGGGCTCCAAGGGCCGCAAGGGCAACCTGGGCCGCAAGGCGCCGCCGGCCTGTCTGGGTTGACGGTCGTCTCCGGATCGGCGTTCGGCGATCCGGTGATCGGCGGCTTCTCGAAGACGCTGACGTGCCCGACGGGAACGAAGGCTCTCACCGGATCCTGGCAATGGGCCGCGTGGATCGACAACGACCCGCCGACCGAGGGGCAGAGCGAGCCCTTCGGCGACTCGTCCTGGGTCTTCGCCGCCCCGGCAGGCAGCGCGACGAAGGGGTTGGAGATGGACGTCGCACTCACCTGCGTCGTCGCCAACTAGGCGGGGGGGTCATGGGCCGCACCCGGCGTCCGCCGGGTGCGGCCGAAAACGACCATCAAGCCAGCGCTCGACGCTGTCGATAAGCGTTGGCATGAGACTGCTCGCATATGGAATCGTCGCGTCGTTGCTCGCGTACGCGGCGGCACTCTGGGCGCTGCTCTCGCCCCGCAACCTGGTTCGGTCTTAGAAGTTCTTACAAAATGACGTTCGTCGATCCGAGCGCGGCCGGGCGACACAACGCTCATTCTGTGAGAGCTTCTTAAAACCAGGTTGCCGAGTTTCGAGCTGCCCACCGGCTCTCGAAGAACTCATCAAACCCGGTTCAAAGAGCGGAACCGGGTTGAGCAAGCCGTGAACT
>JBAQHS010000087.1:0-6186 GCA_049288455.1 Gaiellaceae bacterium
CTCGAGCCCGGCCGCGCGGCGCGCGTGCGCGTCGGTGCGACCGAGTACCGCGGCCTGCAGACGGCGCAACTCACCGAGCCGCGGGGTCTCGAGCTCGCAGTGCTTGCGCCTCAGAGCACGATCGCGACGGCGGCGCACGCCGCGCGATCGCGGATTCTCGCGGCGTTGCTCGCGTCGCTCTTGCTCATCGCCGTCGTGACCTATCTGCTCGGCCGCACGATCGTCGGCACCCTGCGGCAGTTCGCCGACGCCGCCAATGCAATCGCGCGCGGCCGGTTGGATGAGCGTGTCGCGATTCGAGGCACCGATGAATTCGCGCAGCTCGGAGGTGCCTTCAACCGAATGGCCGCGCAGCTCGAGCAGCGGCTCGCGGAGCTCGATACGGAGCGCACACGCGTCCGCGACGCGACTGCCCGATTTGGCGAGACCTTGGTGGCCACTCACGACCCCGAGCAGCTCGCCCGGGTGATCGTCGAGGCTGCGATCGGCGCGACGGGCGCATCCGGAGGGCTGATGCTCGGGCCGAGAGGTGAGCTCGCCCGGACCGGCGACCCCGACGGCGCACGGGAGACGATCGCGTTCCCCCTGCGTGCGGGGGCCTCCGATTTCGGCTCGCTCATTCTCGCGGCGGACTCGTTCGAGGCCGAGCAGGTCGAGACGGCGGCATTCCTCGCGACGCAAGCCGTCGTCGCGCTGGACAATGCGCGGCTGCACGGGATCGTGGAGCGCCAGGCGCTCGTCGATGGTCTGACCGGGCTTGCGAACCGGCGCAGTGTCGAAGAGACGCTTCGCTCGGAGCTTGCGCGCGCCGCGCGCTTCGGCGTCAGTGGGTGCCTGGTGCTCGCCGATCTCGACAACTTCAAGCGTGTCAACGACGAGTTCGGGCATCCGATCGGAGACGAAGTGCTGAAGACGTTTGCGCAGACACTGCGTGACACGCTGCGCGAGAGCGACGTGGCAGCGCGTTGGGGCGGGGAGGAATTTGCGCTCGTACTGACCGGAACCGACATCGATGGTGGAGCGAACCTTGCCGAGCGTGCGCGTGCGGCGATCGAGGCCGAGACGCTCGGCACGTCGAACGGGAATGTGTCGGTGACAGCCAGCTTCGGCGTGGCGCCGTTCGATCACACCACCGAGCTCGGTGAGCTCGTCGCGGCGGCAGATTCGGCTCTGTACGCGGCGAAGCGGGAGGGCAAGAATCGGGTCGTGGTCTCGGCGGGGGCCCCTCCCCGGAAGATGGTCTAAACTTCCCCGCGAAGAATCATGGCAAGAGAAATGGCATCAGAGCAGGAGGATTTCATGACCGTCGACACGTCGATGTTCGCCCAGGTTATTCAGGAGCATCTCGAGCTGAAGCGCAGGAACGCCGCGCTCGAGCACGAGTTGCCGCTGGGCAAGTACATGTCGGACGATCCGTTCGAGAATCATCCGCTGTTCAAGACGGAAGAGCAGGCGCGGCACGAGGACACGATGGACGGCGTCCAGGGAATCGAAGCCGAGGAGACCTCGCTCGACTGGCCGACCACCGAGGACACGTTCATCGACGAGCCGCAGGCGCCGCTCGCGCCGTTGCCCGTCTCGGAGGAGACGCAGGAGGCCGCCGTGCCGGTCGCCGATCCGGATCAGCCCTCCGACGACAATCTCTGGTCACGCTCGCGCGACTTCGACTGGGGCGACTGACCCGCGTTTCCGCAACCTGGTTTGGTTTTCAACCAGGTTGCCGAGTTTCGAACCGCCACGCCCCCTAGGGCTGCCCGAGACGAAGCCAGAGGTTGTCGAGCATCCGCTTGACCGGCCAGAAGGTCGCTGAGCCGCCGAAGTCGAGCGTGCCGGCCGCGAACACCTTCGCACCGGCCGGCGTCTCGTAGTAGCTCATCTGTGCGGTGATGCCCGGCCCGAAGAGGTCGGGGATCTGCGCGAGTACGATCGTTCCCGGCGGCGACTCGGCTGTGGTCGAGTCGATCTCGATGCCGTAGCCGCCGACGAACTGGCCGAATTGCGAGCCGTCGATCAGGCCGGTGCCGTCCCAGAGCCACGGGGCGGTCGTCAGCGACTGGACGGTGAAGAGCGCCTGCTTCTGGCCGTCGTCGTTCGCGCGGTATTGCACCCCGATCAGTCGCGCCTCGGGACGGCCTGCGTCGCGCCACATGCCGATCTTGTGCAGCACCTGTTCCTGCTTGTCGACCTTCCAGAAGAAGTTGTTCGCCGAGAGGAACATCAGGTTGCCGCCGAGGTCGCGGAAGCGTTCGATGTCGTCGTACTCGTGCGAAGTCGTGTATTCCTCGTGCCCCTCGAAGACGATCAGGTCGTACGCGTGCGCGAGATCGTCGCCGGTGGCGATCGAATCGAAGTCGGAGTCGGAGATGAACTCAGCGCTCTTCCCGGACCAGTAGAACCAGTGCAAGAACGGGAGGTCGTACCGGTAGAAGCGAGGTGGAACGCCGCGCGCGATGTATGTGCGTCCGAGGTTGACGTTGCGGTTGGGCGGTCCGGCGTACCAGGTGTCGCCGTATCCGTCTCCGTTCACGTCCTGGAAGTTGTAGGCCTGCCAGGTGTTCGTGGGCAGCACGACGAGGATTCGGCTCGTCTGCCCGAGGAAGGTCGGTCGAACGACGAACGGCGCGTAACCGACGCGTCCGTCGGGGCCGCTGAACTGCGCGTAGTACAGGCCGCTCGCGGCGGTCGGGATATGGAAGCCGATCGTGTGCTGCCTGCTCTGCCAGGCCTTCCAGTCGAGGGTGACCGGCTCCTGGTCGATCTCGACGCCGGCGAATTGGTTGTCGGCGTAGGTGATCACCTGTTCCGGGCCTGACTGGAAGACGCGCAGTGTCAACGACGGCTCGTCGGAGGCGATGTGGATGTAGGCGACGTCGCCCGGCAGGTAGCTCGGCTTGGTGAAACCCGCGTCGATCCCCTGGAGGCGCACGACCGGGCCTCGTGGTGTGCGTCCGACGAAGGCGTTCGGCGCCCCGTACACGATGCGGTTTCCGGCGAGATCGACCGATGTGAGGCGAACGAGGTACGTGCGCGGATTGAGATTCGGACCGGGGAACCACGTCATCGTGTGCGAGCCGCGCGTGAAGCGAGCGGTCAGTGTGTAGAGCGGTTGCGGAAACTTGACGGTTCGAGTCACCTCCATCGTCACCGTCGCCTCCTCCGCCAGGCGAAACGAGACGTTCGCCTGGTCGCGGAAACCGTCGCCGTTCGGCGAAACGGTGGTGAGCAGAGCCGAATCGCCCGTGAAAGGCGTCGAGCCGTTGTCGATGTGCAGCCCGAGCAGTTGCGGCGGCTGCGAGTCGATGCGAAGCGGTGCCGACGCGAGCACGGCCGAGCGGTAGATGAGCCGCACCAGGTAGCGGCCACTCGGCACCCGGCGGCCGCGGATTCGCCCGTCCCAGCCAATCGCGAGTGCTGTTCGCCGCGCGGGCGGCACGATCCAGCCGACCGGGCGGCCGTTCGGGGTCGCGAGCCGCACGCCGACCTGCCGCGGGATGGTCAGCTTCGCGGCGATCTGGAGCCGCGAGTGCAGCGGCGAATAGACGCGTGGTGCGACGGTCAGGGTGGCGGCGTGCGCGGGGCCGGCGACCGCGAACGCGGCCACGACGAGAAGCCCGAGGCGGCGCATCGCGGCTCAGGGTAGCCGTCGCTCAGGATGGGCTCGGGTTCGTGAACCGAGCCGCGCGGGATACCCTGTCTCTCCCATGCAGCCCCTCAAAACATCGGCGTCGTATGTCCCGACGGGCGACCAGCCGGGTGCGATCGCGGCGCTGGCCGATGGGTTGCGGGCAGGCGAGCAGTACCAGACGCTGCTCGGCGCGACGGGAACGGGCAAGACCGCGACGATGGCGTGGATCATCGAGCAGATCCAGCGGCCGGCGCTCGTGATCGCCCACAACAAGACGCTCGCCGCGCAGCTCTGCAACGAGTTTCGCGAGTTCTTTCCGGCGAACGCGGTCGAGTACTTCGTCTCGTACTACGACTACTACCAGCCCGAGGCGTACGTCCCGCAGGCCGACCTGTACATCGAGAAGGACAGTTCGCGGAACGACGACATCGACCGGTTGCGACACGCCGCGACGGCGAGCTTGCTCTCACGTCGCGACACGATCATCGTCGCGTCGGTGTCGTGCATCTACGGTCTCGGTTCGCCGGAGGAGTACGAGAACCGCATCGTCTTCCTGACGGTCAATGAGGAGACCGATCGCGATCTCGTGCTGCGCAAGCTCGTCGACATCCAGTACTCGCGGAACGACACGTTGCTCGGCCGCGGCCGTTTTCGGGTCAAGGGCGACGTGATCGAGATTCAGCCGGCGCATTCCGAGACGGCGTATCGCGTGTCGTTCTTCGGAGACCTGGTCGAGCAGATCACCCACTTCGACCCGCTCACCGGCGAGGTTCTCTCGCAGCTCGAGACCATCACGGTCTTCCCAGCGACGCAGTACGTCACGTCGAAGCCGACGATCGAGCGCGCCGCGGTCGAGATCCGCCACGAGCTCGAGGAGCAGGTGAAGCACTTCGAGGCCAAGGGGATGATGCTCGAGGCGCACCGGATCAGGCAGCGGACCGAGTACGACCTGGAGATGATGCAGGAGCTCGGCTTCTGCAACGGCATCGAGAACTACTCGCGGATCCTCGACGGCCGGCCGGCGGGCTCGGCGCCGCACACGCTGCTCGATTACTTCCCGTCCGACTACGTGATCTTCGTCGACGAGTCGCATCAGACGATTCCGCAGATCGGCGGCATGTACGAGGGCGATCGCTCGCGCAAGCAGACGCTCGTCGACTTCGGGTTCCGTCTCCCGAGCGCGCTCGACAACCGGCCGCTGCGGTTCGACGAGTTCCTCAGCAAGGTGCCGCAGATGGTGTTCGTGTCGGCAACTCCCGGCCCGTGGGAGCTGCGCCACTCGACGAAGGTCAGCGAGCAGTTGATCCGGCCGACCTACCTCGTCGACCCCGAGATCGACCTGCGGCCCACCAAGAACCAGATCGACGACCTGCTGAACGAGATTCGCCGGCGCGAAGAGGTCGGAGAGCGGACGCTCGTCACGACCTTGACGAAGAAGATGGCCGAGGATCTCACCGACTACCTGCTCGAAGCCGGCGTGAAGACCCGGTATCTGCACTCCGAGATCGACACGCTCGAGCGCATCCAGATCATTCGCGAGCTGCGCCTTGGCGAGTACGACGTCCTCGTCGGAGTCAACCTGCTGCGCGAGGGCCTCGACCTTCCGGAGGTATCGCTGGTCGCGATCCTGGACGCGGACAAGGAGGGCTTCCTCCGTGGCAAGACCGCGTTGATCCAGACGATCGGCCGCGCCGCGCGCCATGTCAACGGGCGCGTGCTCATGTATGCCGACAAGATGACGGAGGCACTCAAGGGCGCGCTCGAGGAGACGGAGCGCCGGCGCAGCGTCCAGTTGGCCTACAACGAGGAGCATGGCACCTCACCGCTTTCGATCACCAAGGGTGTTTCCGACATCGCCGAGTTCCTGGCACTCGAGCAGCCGCACGTGCCCTCGCGCCGCCGCCGTGGTGGGGCGAAGGTCGAAGGCATGTCGCGCGAGGAGCTCGAGAAGCTCGTGATCACGCTCGAGGAGGAGATGTTCCAGGCCGCCGAAGAGCTGCGGTTCGAGTACGCGGCCAAGCTGCGCGATGAGATCAAGTCGCTGCGGCGCGATCTCGTAGCCGTTGCGTCGGGAGCAACGGTATGAGTCTCGGGTTCGTCCTCGCGATTCTCTTCTCCGGGTTCTTCACTGGTGCGATCGCGCGACTCGCGATTCCCGGTCCCGACCCGATGCCGATCTGGCTGACGATCGCGATCGGCCTTGTCGGGTCGATCGTCGGCGCCGTCGCGGGGAAGGAGCTGTCCGACGGCAACGAGTACGTGGTCTCGTTCACGTCGTTCGGCGTCGCGGTCGCGCTGGTCGCGGCCTACCGGCGCTACATCCAGAAGCGCCCGATCTTCGGTCCGGGTGCGCGGGCGTTTCCCGAGCGCGGCATCGGTGTCGAGCAGCAGCGCGAGCGGTTGCAGAAGCTGGGGGTCGATCCGAACGCGCTGACGCCGGATCCCAAGCAGTTCGAGCGGGCGCGCCTGGAGGCGATGCTCGTCGAGCTCCACCGCGCTGGCGTGCTCGACGATGACGAGCTCGCCGCGAAGCGCGCTGCCCTCGACGCCCGTTAGGTAGC
>JBAQHS010000088.1:0-16693 GCA_049288455.1 Gaiellaceae bacterium
TCAGCCGTGGGCGTTCGATGATTCGCTGATCGCGACGCCCGGCGTTGAATTGTTTCGAATCCGCGGGCGCGCGCATGCTCTCTCCTTCATGCGGCCGCTTTGCCTCGCCTACCGTACGCCCCTCGACGAGTCTTTGAAAGGGGCTGGACGCCCGCGGCCGAGGGTTTCGCCGCGGGCGCCTCTTCGCCGTCAGCCCCCGGCGTCGGCTCTCGCCGATGCCAGCTTGCTCGCCAGCGGATCCTCGCCCGTCAGCAAGCGGAACGCGATGGGAATCTGCCGCCGGCGAGGCACGCCGAGCTTCTGCCGCAACACGTCGCAATGAGCCTTGGCGGTTCTCGGGGAGATGCCGAGGGCAACACCGACCTCGTCATTCGACAGCCCCTGTGCGATCAGTTCGACGACTTGCCTCTGTCGAGAGGTGATCCCCGACGGATCTCTTAGTGCCTGCATGACGCGAGGCTACGGCCGGGGCCGCTCGGCATCTATCGGCCGAAGGGTGTATCCCGGGTCACACCGGCGCGTGCGCGCGCCGCGCGATGAACGACGCCTCGTGCCCGCGCGCGTTCGCCGCACGCAGCTCGTCGGCGTCGAGTGCGCCGATTCGCTCGAGCATCTCCAGTTCGTCGCGGAGGTGGATTCGCATCATCTCCGGGCCGTCCGTTGCGATCGTGAACTGAACGCCGTGCTCGATGAACGCCCGGAACGTCTCGCGCACTGCGTCCTCGTCGGCCAGTGCCTTCGTGAGCAGATTCGAAGTGGGGCAGATCTCGAGTGTGATGTCGGCGTCGCGGAGCGCCGCCATCAGGTCGGGGTCGCGCGCGGCGAGGATCCCGTGGCCGATGCGATCGGGGCGCAGCGCCTCGATCACCTCCGCCAGCTCCTCGACGCCGTAGACGCCACCCTCTTCGCCGACATGGATCGTCACTCCGAGCCCCGCGTCGCGCGCAAGCTCGACCTGCTCGCGAACCTGGGTGTAGTCGTACCGCTCGCCGTTCGGACGTGGGCCGGCGATGTCGACGCCCACGACACCGCGGGGCTGGTACTTGATCGCCTTCTCGACGATCACCATGTTCTGGTCGGCCGAGAACGTGCGGTCCATCATCAGGATCAGTCCAGCGCGCACCTGCGGGTATTCGAGCGAAGCTCGATCGAGCCCCCGGATCGCCGCCAGAATGATGTGGTCGAGGTCCCGCTCACCGCCGCGATTACGCTTCATCGGGTTGAACCGGAGCTCGAGCGTCGTGATCAGCTGCGAGCGGAACGCGCCCCCGATCGCGGCATGCACGCTTCGTTCGACGGCGAGCGGCGAGCTCTGGATCAGCTCCGTGAGGTGGTAGATCCGGTCGAGCGAGTCGAGGTCCGGCACCCCGCGGGGGTCGGACACCGTGACCATCCGGTCGAACTCCCAGTAGTCACGTGTCGGCAGTGCGATGCCCTGTTCGTGGGCCAGACTCCACATGATGTCGGTGGCGACCGAACCGCCGAGGTGCGTGTGCAGCTCGGCAAGACCGTCGTCGACCATGGCGTCGAGTGTACGGGGTGGGTTACGGTCGCCGAATGACCGTCGACGATCTCCTCGACCGCGCCGCCTCTCGGATCCGGCGCTACGCGCCCCACGGGGCGAAGGAAGCTGCCGCCGCGGGGGCGATCCTCGTCGACATCCGCTCAGCCGACGCGCGCGAGCGAGACGGGGTGATTCCCGGCTCGGTGCACATTCCGCGCACCGTGCTCGAGTGGCGCGTTGATCGGGAAAGCAAGTGGCGCAACCCCGCGCTCGACGACGCACCGTTGATTCTCGTCTGCGACCACGGCTACTCGTCAGTGCTGGCCGCATCGACGCTCATCGACCTCGGGCGCGATGCCGGAGATCTCGTGGGCGGCTTCCCGGCATGGGCAGCGGCGGGATTGCCGGTCGAACCGGCCGGCGCGCCGCAGGATGGCCTGCCGGGCATGGGCACGCCGGGCTAAGACGCCGTGCGCGGAATCGGTTGCGCGAGCTGCGACTCGACGAGCGCGAGTGCCAGCGCGACCGCGTCGTCCATCAGCTTCGGGTCGCAGAGGTCGGGCGACTCGGCCGGAAGGTGATACTCGTCGTACGGGAAGTGCAGGACCGTCGCCGCCGGAACGCCTGCTGCCGCGAACCAGTGCGAGTCGACCCCGCCGGTCGCGGGGCCGGTCTCGAGCACGTACCGGTCGAGCAGCCCGAGCCCGCGTGCCGCCTCGACCGCCCGGCCGAGCAGCGCGTCCGGCGAGGCGAGGATGTTCAGCTTCTCGCCCCGCGCGATGCAGTCGAGGTTGACGACGCCGGCGACCGCGTCGAGCTCGCCCCGTAACTTTGCCTCGTCGACGAAATAGTGCGAGCCGACGAGCTTGATCTCCTCGGCCGCGAACGCGATGAGCGTCACACCGCGCTCGAGCGTTCGGCCGGCAAGCGCCTCGCCGATGCGGCGCACGCCTTCGACGCCGGTTGCATTGTCGATCGCACCCGGCCCGTGCCATACCGAGTCGTAGTGCGCCGTCACGAGTACGCGTTCCGCGTTTCCGCCAGGGAGGTCGGCGATGACGTTTCGCTCGCGCCGGCCGGGGATGAAGCGACCACCGACCTTCAGCCGGACGTGCAGCCCGTCGGTAAGGCGCTTCGCATCCGCGATCGACACGAACGCCGTGGGCGGCGTTGTGATGTGCGTGTGGGGCGACATGAACGGAATTGCGCCCGTCGAGAATGGGCTCGTGAGCAGGCGGGCTACCTCGCGGCCGTCGGTCGCGACGACCGCGAAGTTCGGCAGCGTTCCATCTCCCACAGGCGCCGGTGATTCGCCGATGCGCCGCACCGTCCCCTCGCCATCGAAAGGATGCGCGTACATGCACGGCCCGGCGGGCCAGCGCTCGCCGTCGACGACCAGCTCGGGCTCGTCCGCCTCGTAGCCGACGAGCTCGAACTCCTGGAACCGTGGCTCGAGGCCGAGCTCGCGAAACGCATCGGCCACCGTCTCGGCCGCCCGCGCGCCAGCGTCGCTTCCCGCTGGGCGGGGGCCGACGTCGACGGCGAGCGCTTCGACGAGGTTCACGACACCGAGCGTAGATGTTCTCGTGCGAGCCGTTGGTGGAAGAAGCCGGCGACCACGAGAAGTGCACCCACGGCGATGGACGAAAATGCCCGGGCGATCGAGCTCTGTCATGCCCGGAACCTCCCCCCGCACGCCCCGAGCGTCAAGATCGCGGTCGGCGGACGGCGGAGAACCACCGTTGAACGGCGGAGTTCTCCGACAAGCGGTGCTGACGAAATACGATCACCTGCGTGCGCCCCCGTCCCGATCGCCTGGCTCGCCTGCCCGAGCAGTACTTCGTCGCCCTTCTCGGCCGGGTCGCCGCTGCCGCCGCCCAGGCCGGGCCGCCCGTGGTTGACCTTGGTCGCGGTAACCCCGAGGTCGGCCCGCCGCCGCACGTGATCGAGGCGCTGCGGTCCTCGGCGCTCGCGCCGGACATCCATGGCTACCCGCGCATTCGTGGTCTCGCCGCGACGCTCGAGGCGATCGCAGGCCGTTATCGCGAGGTCTATGGCATCGAGATCGATCCCGAGACGGAGGTAGCGCTCGTCCCGAGCGCGAAGTCGGTGCTCGCCGAGCTCGCCCTCGCGCTGTGCAACGAGGGCGAGACGTTGCTCGTGCCCGATCCGTACTACCCCGATTACCCCTCAGGGCTCGCTCTCGCCGGCGCGAGGATGGAGACGGTGCCGCTGCGACCGGAGCACGGCTGGTCGCCCGACCTCGCGGCCGCGCCCGACGCGGCCGCGCTGTATCTCAACTACCCCTCGAACCCGTGCGCGGTCTGCGTGGCAGACGGAGTCTTTGCCGACGCGGTGGACTGGAGCCGTCGAACGGGCGGCTGGGTCGTGCATGACGCGGCGTACATCGACCTCGTCTACGACGGCCGCGCGCCCCAGAGCTTCCTTGCCACGCCGGGTGCGATCGATGCCGGGGTCGAGGTCTTCTCGATGTCGAAGACGTATGGCATGGCCGGCTGGCGCATCGCGTTCGTCGTCGGCAATGCCGAGATCGTCGAGCGCATGAACCTCTTCAACGACCACGTGCGCACCGGGATGTTCGTGCCACTGCAGGCGGCAACAATCGCGGCGCTCGAAGGGCCGCAGGATTCCGTCGCCGAGCGCGTTGCGGCCTACGAGCGGCGGCGCGATCTGATTGCGTCGGTGCTGCCGGAGCCACCCATCTGCGAGGGCACCTTCTTCATGTGGGTTCGATTGCCGGAGGGTCTCACCGCCGAACGGTTGCTCGCAGAGGAGCGGGTGGTCGTGGCACCCGGCGAAGGCTTCGGGCCGAGCGGCGCCGGCTGGGCGCGAATCTCGCTGGCGGTCCCCGACGAGGTGGTCGAGCGCGGTGCCGAGCGGCTCGGGCGTGCGTTCGCGGCGGTCGCCGCATGAAGATCGGAATCGTCGTCCCGTTCTCGTGGTCGTACTGGGGAGGGGTCGTCGAACATGCGGAGCACCAGGCCGCCGCGCTGCGCCGTCGCGGTCACGACGTGAAGATCATGATGGGCCACGATCCGCCCGGTGTCCTGACGCGTGCACTGCATCCCCGCACAGGTCGGCACGGCGATCTGCCGGAAGGGATCATCCCGGTCGGCCGCTCCGTCGTCGTGCCGGCGAACGGCTCGCTGCCGAACATCGTGCTCTCGCCGAGGTCGATCGGCCGCATGCGCCGCGTCCTAGCCGACGAGCAGTTCGACGTGGTGCACGTCCACGAGCCGATGACGCCCGCCCTGTGCGTCGCCGCTCTGTCATTTGCGAAGTGCCCGCTCGTCGGCACGTGGCACTCGCACGGCGACCTGGGGTGGATGGGCCCGGCCCTGCATTTCTGGGGCTTCCTGATGGATCGGATCGACGTTCGGATCGCGGTCTCGCCGATGGCGGAGCAGACCGCCGCGCGCTTCCTGCCGGGCGAGTACCGGGTGATCCCGAACGGCGTGCTGATCCCGGAGAGCGCTGACCCCGCGGACCGCGACCACACCGTCGTCTTCGTCGGCCGCCACGACCAGCGCAAGGGCCTGCCGACGCTGCTGCGCGCGTGGCCTCGGATTCATCAGGCGACGGGCGCGCGCCTGCGCGTGATCGGCACCGATCCGCTTCAGTACCGGCTGCTGCACTCGCGCCTTCGGGTCGACGAGGCGGGCATCGAGGTGCTCGGGATCGTCACGAACGACGTGCGCACACACGAGCTCGAGCGCGCGAAGCTCCTAGTCTCACCGGCGCTTGGCGGCGAGAGCTTCGGCCTCGTGCTTGCCGAAGCATTCGGGTGCGCGACTCCCGCGGTGGCGTCCGACATTCCCGGCTACGCCGCGGTCGCGACTCCCGAGGTCGCGCGGCTCGTGCCGCCGAGCGACCCTGAGGCTCTTGCCGATGCCGTTATCGACGTGCTCGCCGACGAGCCGCGCCGTGTCGAGATGGGCCGGGCGGCCCGCGCGCACGCGCTTCAGAACTACGCCTGGGACGACATTGCCCGCCAACTCGAGGAGACGTATCTCGAGGTGGTCGCGTGAACCTGCGCGACAAGCGCTGGCGCATGCTGCTGATGGTTCCTGTGCTGGCGGCGGCTGTCTCGCTCGTCTACTGGCGCGGTCCCGATTGGGCCCTCGTGAAGGACGCCTTCACGGTCGTGCGCTGGGATTGGGTGATCGCCGCGATCGGGCTCAACCTCTTGTCGGTGATTTCGCGCGCGCTCGCATGGGACACGACGATCAAGCAGTCGATCCCGCCCCCGCATCCGCGCTTCCCGCTCGTCTTCTCCGCGTTCTCCGTCGGGCTCTTCGCGAACGCAGTGCTTCCGGGCCGCGTGGGCGAGCTTGCACGTGTCGCTGTGTTGCGGCGGCGGCTCGCCGGTCGCAAGGGGACGACGGCGACGCTCGTCGGCTCGGTCTTCGCACATCGCATGTTCGATCTGTTCCCTGCTGCGACGCTCGTCATCTGGGTGCTGCTCACGGCGAAGCTTCCCGGCTGGGCGCTCACCTCGATCGCGTTTGTGCTCGCGATCGGCGTCGCGTTGTTCGTCACCGGGGTCGCACTCGCGCGCCGGCAGCATCGCGACCTCGAAGGGCTCGGGCCGATTCGCCTGCTGCTCGTGCGCGGTCGCGAGGGCCTGGCCGTGATGCGCTCGCCGCTCGCCGCGGCGCGTGCGGCGTCGTTTCAGTTCGCGGGCTGGACGTGTCAGCTCTTTGCCGTGTGGGCCGCGATGCGCGCGTTCCACATCTACCACCATCTCGCTGCCGCCGGCCTCGTGCTCGTGCTGATCAACGTGGCGACGATCTTCCCCCTCTGGCCGGGCAACTTCGGTCTCGTGCAGATCGCCGTCGCGATCCCGCTCGTCAACTACGGCGTCGACTACCCGAAGGGTGTGGCATTCGGAATCGGGCTGCAGGCGATCGAGGCCTCTGTCGGGGTCGGAGTCGGCCTGATCTTCCTGGCGCGCGAGGGCCTGTCGTACGCGACCCTGAAGGAGTTCGAGCAGGAGGAATCGGACCGTGGCCCGGCCGACACGGCTGAGCGCGAGGCCGACCGTGAGCTAGCCGCGGCGGAGCGTCAGTAGCTCACCGGCACTGACGACGTCCATCAGCCGCGACGAGCGGACGGTGAAAACCATCCGGAACGTCGGGCCGAGGCCGTTGATGATCGCCGGTCCGCGCCCGATCAGCACCGTCCCGTCGAACTCGCCGCCGGGCCAAGCCGCCGTCACATGTCTCGAGCTCTGGCTCAGGTGCCAGACGCCGTGCCGCCGCGACAGCCAGGTGCCGGCAACGTGCGGGCGCGGGACAAACGTGCGCGCGCCGTCCTTGCGCGCTGCGCGGTACCGCCGTGTGTCGGTGAGGCAGGCGCTAAGGGCTTCGACGTGCTTGTCGGAGATCGTTCGCCGGCAGAGAGTGCGCTCGTCGGCGAGGAACTTCGCGTCCACCTGGGCTCGCGACCACTCGAATGCGTCGAAGTAGCCACCGTCGACCGGATCGGCGACCGCCGCTCCGAGATAGCCCGCGTCATGCAGGTCGCAGGCGAGGCTGAAGTCGACGTCGAAGGCTCCGTAGGTCGAGACATCGGTGCGCACTCCCACCGGGTCGCCGGTGTGCCCCTGTGCGCAGCCGTTCGAGACAGCCTCCAGCGCGACGAGCGCGTCCTCGAACCGAGGCGTCGACGTGTTGGGCGGGTAGCCGGGGGCCGACCCTGTGAGCGTCAGTCCGACGAGGCCCACGAGCAGAACCCGCATCGATCGATCGTACGACGTAGCGTCCGGAAGATGCGCGCCGTTGCTGCGCCCGCCAGCCTGAAGGGTGTCCTCTCGCCGCTCGAGGCTGCGGCGCTGCTCGCCGTCGGGCTCCGGCGGGTGGACGGCCTCGACGTGGACGAGCTGCCCGTCGCTGACGGTGGGGAGGGCACCGCGGCTGTGCTCCATGCATCACTCGGCGGTGCTTGGCACACCGCGACCGTCGCCGACGCACTCGGCCGGCAGGTCGAGGCCCGTTGGCTCAGCCTCGATGACGGCGGCGCCGTCGTCGAGTCGGCGGCAGCGGTCGGCCTGCCGCTGATCGCACCGGACGAGCGCGATCCGCTCGCAGCATCGTCGCGTGGTTTCGGTGAGTTGCTCGCTGCTGTTCTGGCGCAGGAGCCCGCGTCGGTGCTCGTGTGCGTCGGCGGCACGGCAACTGTCGACGGTGGTGCCGGGATGCGCGAGGTCCTGGAAGCGTGGCCCCGCGGGGTGCCGCTTCAGGTTGCCTGTGACGTGCGCAACCCGCTCCTCGGCGCACGCGGCGCGGCGCGTGCGTTCGGCCCGCAGAAGGGCGCGGATGCTTCTGCTGTCGAGGAGCTCGAGCGGCGGCTCGCCACACTCGAGGAGCTCGTGCCCTACCGCGATCTGCCGGGCGCCGGCGCCGGCGGAGGACTGGGTGCTGCGCTCGCGGCGCTCGGCGGCAAGCTTCGATCAGGAGCGGAGCTCGTGCTCGACCTCGTGCGCTTCGACGACCGGGCCCGTTACGCCGACCTCGTCATCACCGGCGAAGGGACGGTCGATGCGACCACCTTCGAGGGCAAGGCGCCCGGCGCCGTTGTGCGGCGCTGCGAGGCGCTCGATGTCCGCTGCGAGCTCTTCGGTGGCCTCGTCGCGGCGGACTTCGATGCGCATCGACTCTCGGGGCAGGTCGACCTTGCGGCTGCCGATCTCGTTCGCCTTGGCGAGCGCCTCGGCGCAACCCTTCGCTCCTGACGAGGCGTGCGCGATTGCATCCGACTGCAGGTGCACCTACGCTCTTTCCGTGGTGCGCCTCACGCTGGTCGTTCTCGCCCTCGCCGTGCCGTGCGTGCCTGCGGCCGCCTCGGTGAGCGGGAGCACGCCGTTCTCGGCTCGTGCGACGACCGCCTGTCTGACTGCGCATCGGGTGCTCGCCAACTCTGTGCCTCGGACGCAGGTCCTCCCGGCTCGCTACGCATCCGTAGCCGCACTCCAGATCTCGTTCGCCCTGATCCCGACCCAGTCGATCGACCACGGCTGGATCTTCTTCGAGAAGGACCCGGCGACGGCGAGCCGCGTCGGCGCGGCGTGGATTGCGTATCTGATCAAGCAGGCAGCACGGGTTCAGGGAATCGACCAGAGCCAGGTCGCGCGCGTCATACGGGCGAGTGTGAGCGTCGATCGCAACGCGATCGTCCAGTGGGACAACCGCCCGACAAAGGCAGCGTCGCGCAAGCTCGTCGCGTCGTGCCTGCGCTGACTCTTTCGCTAACGACCGAACCAGCGTGCGCTTCGGCTTGTGCCGAAGTGGTGCTTCTCTGCGACGAGGTCGCTGGACGGCGCCCGGAAGACGCCGGTCCGCGCCGGGCCTGAGAGGAAGTCGATGTCGACGCGGCCGACGCGCCCGGCGCCGAACTCGATGTAACAGGAGCCGCGGCCTTCGTACGCACCCGGCTGTTCGCTTCCCTGTTGCGTCGCGATCAACGACTTCGCGACCACGCGCGCGGCGCTCTCGGCGAACACGCCTGCCTTCGGAACGCCAATCGTGGCGACGTCGCCCACTGCATAGACGCCCGGGAAGCGCGTCTCGAGCGTCTGCGAGCTCACAGGGACATAGCCGTCCTCGGTCAGACCACTCGCGATGACGACGTCGGGCGCCCGGTGCTTGGGGACGCCGAGGAAGAGATCGAACGGCAATTCGGCGCCGTCGTCGAGGACGGCGACGCTTTGCCTCGCTTCGAGTCGAGCAATGCGCCGGCCGGCGACGAACTGGATCCCGCGCTCGGCGAAGGCGGTGAGGAGCGCCTGGGACGTCTCGGGCGAAGGCGGCACTGGACTTTCGAGCGGCAGGACGAGTGAGATCTCGCAGTCGTCGCGCACGCCGCGGGCGGTCAGGTAGTCGTGGAGCAGCAACGCGGCTTCGCTCGGCGCCGGCGGGCATTTGAACGGCGCGTCGCAGACGCCGATGATCGCGCGCCCGCTCGAAAAGGTGGGAAGCAGCTTGGCAAGGCGCTCCGCACCGGCGACGGAGTAGAACTCGTTGCCGGCCTCGATCAGGCCCGGTGTCGCATCGAAGTCGTAGTCGGCGCCGAGCGCGATCACGAGCACGTCCGCGTCGTGGACGCCGGTGTCGGTCGTCACCCTCCGAGCCTCCGCATCGATCGCGGTGACGGTCTCCTGAAGAACAGTCACGCCGGGCTTCGAGATCTCGCGGTATGGAAGACGAACCGCGTCGGGCTGCTTGCGCCCGAACAGCACGTCGAGCTTCGAGTAGCCGAACACGAACGCGTCGTTCTTGTCGATCAGGGTGACCGCAAACTCGTCGGCCCCCGCTTCGGAGAGCATCGTTGCGAGCTCGAGCCCGCCGAATCCCGCGCCGAGGATCAGGACCCGGGGTTGCGAGCCGGGGCCAGCCTCGCCGATCAGCGTCCTTCGATCTCCCGGACGCGGTGCGCCATCGCAACGAGCAGCGGCCACGCGATCGAGGCGTTCTCCTCGACCAGCGGGCGGAACTGCCAGGGGGTGAGACCGTGCGCCTTCACGTCGGTCTTCGCCTCGATCGTCGCCGTGCGCGAGCCTTCGTCGATCAACGCGACTTCACCGAAGTAGTCGCCGGAGCCGAGCGTGCGCCGCTCTTCGCCGTGAACCGTGACGGCGGCTTCGCCGTCCTCGATCACGAAGAATCCGACCCCGCCGGAGCCTTCGCTTGTGATCGGTGAGCCAGCCTTGAAGACGCGTTCGGTGAAGTTCCGGGAAACCATCTCGAGTTGCTTGCCGTCCAGGCCCTGAAAGAGCGGGACGCGCTTGAGGAGTTCAATGGGAGCGGCCATAGAAGCCGATCCTAACCTGACTCGGCGTTCGTGTCGCCACTGCGAGCAAGCTCCTCGATTTTGCCCCGCACTCCCTCGAGCTTCGCGGCACAGATCTTGTAGAGCTCCTCGCCTCGCTCCCAGAGCTTCGTGAGCTCGTCGACCCCGGCGTCTCCGCGCTCGAGCCGCTCGACGATCGACTCGAGCTCCTTCTGGGCTTCCTCGAACGTCGGCTCGCTCATTCGGCGCGCACCCCGAAGGTTCCCTCGGCAACGCGCACGGACAGGGGATCACCGGTCGCCACCTGCTCCGGCGCGCGTACGACCACGTCGCCGCGCCGCACGATCGCGTACCCGCGATCGAGCGTCGCCACCGGTGAGAGGGCGCCGAGGTGCGCGTGAATCGTCTCGAGGCGCCCGCGCTTTCGCTCGAGGGCGAGCAACGGCGCCCGGCTCAACCGGTCGCGCGCCGCCGCGAGGCGCTGCCCGTGCCGGTCGACGGATCGGTGGGCACCGCGATGAAGGCCGGCACGCGAACGCTCGAGCCGCTCGCGCAGCTCCGAGAGATCCGGCACGACGAGCCGGGCCGCTGCAGTGGGCGTCGAGGCACGCACGTCAGCGGCGAGATCGCAGAGCGGTGTGTCCTGCTCGTGGCCGACTGCCGAGACCACGGGCACATCGCAGGCGGCCACCGCGCGCACGACCCGTTCGTCGGAGAACGGAAGCAAGTCCTCGAAGCTGCCACCGCCACGTGCGAGCACGATCACGTCGACGCCGCGGCGGCACAGATCGCCGATTGCGGTGCAGATCGAAGCGACGGCGCGTGGGCCTTGCACGTATGTCTCTGCCACCAGCACGTTCGCGGGTGGGAAACGCTGCACGATGTGCGTGATCACGTCTTGCTTGGCAGCGGCGTCGTTGCCGGTGACGAGACCGATCAGCCGTGGGTACCGCGGCAGCGCGCGCTTGCGCGACTCGTCGAAGAGTCCCTCGGCTGCAAGAGTGCGCTTCAGCCGTTCGAGTGCCGCGAGGTGCGCTCCAACGCCGTAGCGCTCGATCGTCAGTGCCTTCAGCCGCAGCTCACCGCGCTGCGCGTAGAGCTCGGGGCGTCCGAAGACGTGGACGCGCTCGCCGTCACCGAGGCCGAGTTGCAGCGCGTCGAACTGGCCGCGCGGCATCTGGACGGAAAGGCACGCGCCGTCCTCGGGATCCTTCAGCGTGAAGAACACCGACGCCCAGCGATCCTGCCGCCGCAACTCGGTGATCTCGCCCTCGATCCACAGCGTCGGCAGCTTGCTGAGGTAGCTCGCGACGCCGCCGTTGAACGCGCGGACGCTGTAGACCTTCCGCCCTTCGACCTCCGTGGCTTCGACCTTCACGCGGTCGATGCTAGCGGCCGTCTAGAGCAGGATCTCGGCGGCCGTCTCGAACGTGCAGCCGGCACGGATCAGCTCGACCGCGCGGTGCAGGTCGGCCTCGGAGTGCGCGAGCTTCTCGGCGAGCGGCAGAGGGTAGCCGGCCTCGATCAATACGTGCAGGCGCCACGATTCGACCTTTTCGCGCTCTGAGTGTGGTTGTTCGATCGTCTGTGGCATGGTTTGCGCCTTTTCGCTCTGTCCTAGACGAACCCTCCTCCCGAAAGTTGGGAGGTGACGTCTTTCCTTACGTTTTCGCGGTGAGCTCCTCGAGGCGCCGGGCCAGTTCGTGCAGCCTGGCGTCGATGATGCCGCGCTCGGACTCTGCATCCGCCGCGATTTCGTGCAACCGGTCACGAAGCCCGGACTCGACCTGGTGCGCACGTTCTTCGAGTGAGTGTAACGCGTCGTCGCGTTGCCGCTCGAGACCAGCGCGCAGGCGCGCCAACCGCTCCTCCACTCGCTGTGCCGCCGCGTCGCTGACGTGGTTGACGCGCTCCGTCAGCACACCTTCCGCCTCGCGTGCGAAGCGCTCGACAGCCAGGTCGAGCTCGCGGCTCAACCTTCGCGCTGCCTCCTCGCGCGCTGTGCGGATCGCCGTGTCGAATTGTGCCGCTGCGGCCTCGCTGTAGCGCGTGGTCTCACGCGTGATGAGCCGCTGGAGTTGCTCGACCTGCCGCCGCTCGACATCGCCGAGGGCAATCTGCACGCGCTGGGCTGCTTCGTTCCCTTCGCGCTCGATCACCTCCTGCAGCTCCGTCTCGCGCTTGCGCAGCCGCTCGGCGACTTCGTGCAGCGCCCGGCGGCGTTCCGCCGCGTGCTGCTCGAGCTCGTGGGCGGACTGCTCGACGAGCGTCGTCGCCGCTTGCGCGAGATCCTGGCGGAGCCGCGCGACGGTCTGCCGCTGCTCGTCGATCTGTCCCTTGAGGCCCTCGGCGTCCTGCTCGAGCTTCCCGCTGATCTCGATCATCAGCTGGCGGTGACGCGCCTCGAGACGCTTCAGCTCGGAGTCCAGCCCACCCTTCAGCTTCTCGACGTCACCGGCCCAGTCTGCGACCCGTTGCTCGACCGCCTCTTGAACGGCGAGCAGTTGCTTGCCGAGGGTCGTCGTCGCGTCGCGCTCTCGCTCGGCCACGTCGCGGCGTCGTTCGTCGGCGATTCGCCGCTCCTCCTCGGCCAGCTGCGAGAGCGACTCGGCCCGAAGGCGAGCCAGCGTCTGCTCGAGCTCAGAGCTCCGCTGCTCGATCTCACGTGTCACGACCGCGTCGAACTCGGCCTTGCCGCGCTCGATCTCACGGGTCAACGAGCCTTGTTCGTCACGAACCTTGCGCAGGGTGAGCACGCACCCGACCAGGGTTAATGCTCCTGCACATGCTGCCGCGACGGCGACAATGACCGCGATCGTCATGCGTTCATCGTAGGCGCGCCGCCACGAGAGCGACGCCGAGCAGCGTCGTGGCGCACGCGAGCGCTCGCAACGTGCGCTCGATTGTCTCCGTTCCCTCGACGGTGCCCTGCGTGCGCCGCGCACGCCGCGCGGGGGTCGACAGAGCGCGCTGGGCCAGGCTGAGCGCCGTTGCGTATCCGGCCACGGCGAAGGCCTCGAACCTGAGTGTCTGAGCCTCGACGAACCAGCCGGTGATCGCAGGGAACGCGCCCCACGCGAGCGCGAATCCCCAATCGTTATGCAGCACGCCGCCGAACAGCTCGAGGTTGTAGGCAGGGACGAGCACCGCGCCGGCCGCGACGAACGCGAGCAGCCACCAACCCCAGGCATTCGCAGCGGCGATGCCGACGCCGATCGCACCACCGAGCGCCACGAACGCAGTGACCGCGAGCGCGGTCGACGAGATTCGCGTCCGAAGCGGGCGCCCGTTCAGCTCGTCGAGCGCGTGTGCCGCGACCCCCATCGCGAGGAAGAACGCGACGATCGCCCACAGCAGCCGCTCAAGGTGGAACTGCGGTGCGATGGCTGCGCCGACGGCGACATACGAGAGGTGCCAGAGCGTGTAGGGCGGGTGCAGGATCGTCACCCAGTCCCGCCAGCCGCCCGTGCGGAGGGCGTACCAGGCCGGCCTGACCGCCTCGTCGCTCACCCGGCCTTGCGACCCCACGTGACGACACCACCGCCGACGCTCAGACGCTTCGCGCGCACGTCGTCGATCCCGGCGTCGCGCCAGGCCTGGAGCAAGCGGGGGAGCGGCCACTCCGTGTAGTGCTCGCGGATCGATGGACCGAGGAAGTCGCCGACCTCGTGCCAGCCGCCGCCGATCATCCGTCCGGCACCTGGCAGTCCGATCCGAACCCACAGCTCCCACAACGGTCGCCAGATTCCGCGTGGCAGGCCGAACTCCAGCCCGGCGATCGTCCCGCCGGGCTTCACGACGCGCGCGAGCTCGCGGAGGGTGGCCTGCGGATCCTCGACGTAGCGGAGCAGGTAGGTGAAGGTAAGCGCGTCGAACTGGCCATCCTCGAACGGCAAGGCGCGCGCGTCGCCTTCCTGCAGCCGCACCTTGCGCGTCGCCGCCGCGAGGGTGACGCGTTTGCGCCCGGCGTCGAGCATGCCCGGGCTCTGGTCGATCCCGACGACGTAGCAGTCCTTCTGGCGCACGAGCTCCAACGCGACCGCAGCGGTGCCGGTGGCGACGTCGAGGACGGTGTCGGTCGGGCCGGCATCTGTCTGCGCGACGAGGAACCGGCGCCAGCGCGGATCCTGGCCGAACGACAGGATCGAGCCCCAGCGGTCGTACGTGGGGCCGATCGGCGCGAAGAGCTGCTGTGCATCCATACCCTTGACTCTATGGCCCTGACCGAGGACCTCGAGCGGATCGCAGCGGCAGCGGCGGCGCACGGTGAGGTGGCGGGCGTGCTCGCCGCCGAACCGGGGCGCGGCCGGCGCCGGTACCTGGTGGCGCTCGGAAACGATGCCGACCGACGCTGGCTCGTGCTCGACGAGGCTGGCACGCCGGTCACCGAGCTCGAGGACGTCCGCAACACAGCGTCGATCGTGGCGATGTGCGAGCTGACGGCCGACCTCGCCGGCGGCGGGGATCTCGAGGAGCTTCGCTCCCAGCTGGCCCAGGTGCGCATGGTCGAGCAGCCAGCGGGGATCGAGGAGGCCGAGGAGGCAGCCCTCCTCCTCGAGCGCATCATCGGCTCGCCGCCGCGGGTGGCGTCGCCGGCCTATCTCGACGAGGTCGGCGCGGCGACGCTCGCACTGGAGCGGGCACTCGGCAACGTCAGCTCGCCGTTCTCGGAGGCGCTTCGGGCCGGCACGGGCTCCGTCGACGAGTTCGTTCACGACGTCGAGCGCGGCTACGCGCTCAACCTGGCCTAGATGATTGATCGGCAATTGGAGCACTTCCGGATGGTGGCCTGGATGCGGCGCATCTCAGCCAGGTCGGGCTTGAACATAGGCACCGCTATGTCCTGCGCCCGACCTGGCCGACCTGCTTGATCCAGACCATCCCCGAAAGCACTCGAATTACCGATCAACCATCTAGCGCGCTACCCTGCCGGTATGGAAGGCGGCGGCTTCGGATTTCCGTTTGGGGGCGACCCCGAAGATCTGCTGCGCGGGCTGCGTGAGTTCGCCGAGCAGCAGGCCGAGAACGTGCAGGAGGCGCAGCGCGAGCAGTTCGCGACGCTCACGCTGAACACGGCCGTCGAGCTGACGTCCGCGGCCCTCGCGCAGATCGCGCTCGACGGGCCGACCGACGCACAGGCGGTCGCGATGCGCGACGCCATGCGGGTGCTCTTCCCCGAGGCGGTGGCGCTCGTCAGCGCCGCGCGCCAGGGCTTCATGCGCGAAGGCTAAGAAGCTCTCGATCAGATCGGCGCCGGGGCCGAGGCGAGATTGGACTACCATCGCCCCGCCTGTGGCTCTCCTCGACCGCGCGATCGTCCGGCTGCTGCCGGCCGTGCCGAAACCCGTCGTGCGGCGGCTCTCGTCCCGCTACATCGCCGGGCCTTCGATCGACGATGCGATCAGAGTCGTCGAACGGCTGAACGCGAAGGGAAAGCTCGCGACCGTGGATGTGCTCGGTGAGGAGATCACGAGCGCCGACGAGGCGCGCGCGATCGCCGGGCAGTACCGCGACGTACTCGCGCGCATCGATGATGGTGCTCTCGACGCGAACGTCTCGGTGAAGCTGACCGGATTTGGTCTCGAGCTCGACCACGACCTCTGTCGCGACAATCTCGACTCCGTCGTCCGTGACGCAGCGGAGCGCGGCAACTTCGTGCGGATCGACATGGAGGACTCGACGACGACCGACCGCACGCTTGATCTGTATCGCGGATTGCGAGACGCCGGTCATGCGAACACGGGCGTGGTGCTGCAGTCGTATCTGCGTCGAACGTTCGAGGATCTCGAGGGGCTCGAAAACGTTCGCCTCTGCAAGGGCATCTACGTCGAGCCGGCCGAGCTTGCCTACCGGGAGTTCGATGCGGTGCGCGACAACTACGTTCGTTGTCTCGAACGGCTCGTCGAGCAGGGGTCGTACGTCGGGATCGCGACGCACGACGAGTACCTCATCGGCGAGGCGCTGCGGATCGTGCGCGAGGCCGGTCTGGCACACGATCGCTACGAGTTCCAGATGCTGCTCGGCGTGCGCCCCGGCCGGGCGGACGAGCTGGTCGCGGCCGGCCACCGCCTGCGGGTCTACGTGCCGTACGGTCAGCACTGGTACGAGTACTCGCTGCGGCGGCTACAGGAGAACCCGAAGATCGCCGGATACGTCGCGGCGGACACCGTCGCCCGCGTCTTCGGTCGTTGAGCCGTCTAGCACCCGGGGCGGCGGGCGTGCGGGCAGGATGTCGTCCTCCGGGACGCCTCGTCCGGCCATGGCCGCGGGTGCCGCGTCTGGTGCCAGGCACCGTTACCGAAGGGATGTCGTCCTCCGGGACGCCTCGTCCGGCCATGGCCGCGGGTGCCGCGTCTGGTGCCAGGAAGTGAACTCGTAATG
>JBAQHS010000089.1:0-3110 GCA_049288455.1 Gaiellaceae bacterium
TCGTTGTCGAGTCCGATCGTGCACAGCTGGGTGAGGTCGTTCAGCGGGTCCGGGATGGCCGGCTGCGAACGAACATCGGCAACGTCGCGACCCTCGACGATGCCGTCGCGGCCCTCAACCCGACCGACCGGATCACGGGGAAGACGATCATCCGCATTCGTCCGTGAGGATCCATCGTCCCTGACGGCGTACATGGACACCCGTCGCCTCGGCGGGCGCGGGCTGCCGCGACGTTGTGACGCGCGAGTTGCCGGCGCGCTTGCGTGTGTTCGCACATAGCTCGGTCATCGCAACGCGTCTTCACGTCGGTCGGCGGACGGAGCTCGTTGGAGCGCGATGCTGAACTCTGCCCCACCCGATGGTTGGTTGCGGGCGGTCAGGGTGGCGTGTTGGTGTTCGAGGAGGCGTTTGGCGATCGTGAGGCTGAGCCCCGCGCCACCGTCCGAGATGCGGGCTGCTGGGGCTCCGCGGATGCCAGCTTTGAAGACGTGTGGGAGGAGGTTTGGGTCGATTCCGGGTCCGCAGTCTCGGACCGTGATCTGGACGGTCGACTGATCCGACGCACTCCAGCTGAGGTGGATCGGCGCGCCCGCGGCGCTGAAGCGGAGTGCGTTGTCGAGGATGTTGGTAAGAGCACGTTTGAGGCGATCGCGATCGACGATGACGCCGAGCGCCCGGTCTCCGTCGAGGTCGATCGTGTTGCACTGGAGGCGGGACTGGCCGCCTGCCAGAGCGAGCGCTGAGCTGTGCGGTCGTGAGAGCTGTTGGCTCCGGCAGGCCTCGCCCCGATGTCAGTTCAATTGGTCGACCTTGATGGCGGTGATCGTCCCGTAGATGTAGCTCTTGCCGCTGTCGTCGTAGGTCGTATTACACGCGAGCTTGAGAGACCCGACGCTTGTAAACGTGACTGCATCGGTGATGTTCGCCGGCGGATAGTCGGAGTCGTACGGGGGCACGGAGAAGCTTGCGCCTACGGGGTCAAGCAGCTGACCGCCACCCGTCTCGAAGGAACAGTTGGCATCAACGTTGTTGTGGCCGCCGAAGTTCGAGTTCTCCGCCGTCACCCAGGCGATGTAGTTCCCTGCGGGAAGCCCACTGAGCGTGACCACGGTGTTCGTGTCTCCGTACTCGCTCCAGTCGAGGACGTGCGAGTTCGTTGCGGAGTAGCCGTGCGCAGCGCTCGAGGTTCCAGCCGGCCCTTGCGGCCCCGCCGGCCCCTGCGGTCCTTGCGCTCCCTGCGGCCCTTGCGCCCCCTGCGCGCCCTGCAGTCCTTGTGCCCCCTGCGGGCCGGTTTGGTTCCAGGTGACTGCTCTGTTGCCGCCCGTGCATGAATAGCCGGTGTCGATGATGTGAAGTGCGGTGCCATTTGCCTGATCGGCGCCCGCGGGGCTGTAGCACCCGTGAATCGCGCCCGCCGAGTCGGGGATCGCCCCGATGGCGACGGCGACTGCGACCGCGGCGGTGGTTGCGACGGCTGCGAAGATCGCGAGCCGAACGCGGTGGGTTAGACGCTTCATGTCATTCGCTCCTTTGTGCAACGTTGTGGGTCATCTGACCGTCTCCGCGATCCGGTCGATGTGAAGGTCTGCGCGCCGCGCGACCTCGAGAACGGTGTCCGACGACTCGGCCTCGTACAGGTCGAAGCACGTCTCGTCCTCCGGCACGAAGATCGAGCGCACGAGACGCACGGCTGTTCCCTCTCTGCTCAGTCGCTCCGCCTCCCGTCGCGCACGCTTGGCCCCCGCACGCGCGGCGACCGTGTCGTTGCGGGCTACGTAGCGCTCCACGAGGTACTCCGCCATTCCACGGTCGACGGTACGACCGCGACGCCCGATGCGAAATACCTGAAACCTGGACTCTTTACCGACGTCCGCGGTGCGCCTTGCTGCTGCGCTCCGTGCGCCCCAGAATGGGCCGGGATGAGTGAGTCGATGGTGCTCGAGCCGATCGTGGTAGGCCGTGAGGCGGAGCTCGCGCGTGTCGGGCGCTTTCTCGCGGACGCCACGTCGACGCGCGCCCTCGCGATCACGGGCGAGCCCGGAATCGGCAAGACGACCGTCTGGGAGGCGGGGTTGACTGCGGCACGCGAGGACGGGCTGCAGGTGCTCGTCGCCAGGGCGAGCGAGCCCGAGCTGCGGCTCTCATTCGTCGCACTGGCAGATCTCCTCGACGAGGCCGACGGCTCGGCGTTCGACGGCGTCCCGGCGCCCCAGAGGCGTGCGCTCGAGGTTGCGATTCTCCGTGCCGAGCCGGGGAGCGCGCCACCCGAAGCGATGGCAGTCGCGGCCGGCTTCACCTCCGTTCTTCGTCACCTCGCCAAGCGCCGAAAGGTGGTGGTCGCGGTCGACGATGTGCCATGGCTCGACCGGGCCTCGCAGGACGCGCTCGCATTCGCTGCGCGCCGCCTCCGCGGCCACGCGGTTCGCTTCCTGGTGACGCGCCGCCCTGGCGACCCGACCCCGCTCGAGGCCGCGTTCGGCCCGGCAGGCAGCGACCGGCTGGAGATCGGTGCGCTGAGCCTCGGCGGCGTGCGCGCCCTCCTCGGAGAGCGGCTCTCCCTCCAGCCTCCTCGCAGAGTCCTCCTCCGTCTCTTTGAGCTGTCGCACGGCAGTCCGCTCGTCGCGCTCGAGCTCGGCCGGATGCTCGTCGACCGCGGCCTGCCCGATCTCGGCGAGGAGCTGCCGTTGCCCGAGCTTGTCGATGAGGTGTTCGGGAGCCGCGTCGCCGCGCTCGAGGAGCCGGTGCGCCGTGTACTGCTCGCGGTGGCGCTGAGCGGCGGACTGACCCGCCTCGAGCTGTCCGGCCTCGTCGGTCCGCTGGCACTCGAGGATGCGGTCGCGTCCGGCTTGCTCGTCTTCGACGGGAGCCGTGTACGCACGTCGCACCCGCTCGTCGCTGCAGCCGCCCGCCGGCTCTCGACTGCGAGCGAGCGACGCGACGCCCACCTCGAGCTCGCGGAGGCGATCGCCGACGAGACACTGCAGGCCCGGCATCTCGCGATCGCCGCTTCGCGTACCGATACGAAGCTCGCTGACAGGATCGCCGCCGCGGCGGCAATCGCAGTCGGTCGTGGTGCCGTCCACGACGCGGTGGAGCTTGCCGAGCACGCT
>JBAQHS010000090.1:0-1846 GCA_049288455.1 Gaiellaceae bacterium
GGGTCGGCGGGGGCGGCCGCGGCGATCGCCCGGATCGTCGAGTTCCGGGTCGGCGAGGCGGCAGCGAACGCACGCGCGGTATCCCGGACGACGTCCTCGCCGAGCTCGTCGGCGGGCACGAACGAGCGCACCTCGAGCTCCGGGTCGGTCAGCGTCCCGGTCTTGTCGAGGCAGAGGACGTCGACCGCGGCGAGCGACTCGATCGCGCTCAGCTGCTGGACGAGCGCGCCGCGTCGCGCCATTCGCATCGCCGAGACGGCGTAGGTGACGCTTGCGAGCAGGATCAGGCCTTCGGGCACGAGCGTCACGCACGCCGCGACCGAGGTCGCGACCGCGACCGACAGGGCGGTGCTGCGCTCCCAGAGTGCGTAGCCGAGCAGTGCGCCGAGCGGCACGAGGATTCCGACGAGCACGAGCAGAAGCCGGTTGAGCGATCGTTCGAGCGGCGAGCGGGGGTGGCGGAACGAGCGGGCCTGGCCGGTGACGTGCGCCGCGTAGCTGTCGGCGCCCGCCGCGGTGACGAGGTAGGTCGCGAGCCCTGCGACGGCAAAGGCGCCGGAGCGGACCGCGTCGCCGGCCGCCCGGGTGACAGCTCGCGACTCACCCGTGAGCACGGACTCGTCGACCTGGAGCCCGTTGCTCGACTGGAGCGTCCCGTCGGCCACGAACTGATCGCCGGGTTGCACCTCGACGAGGTCGCCGACGACGACGTCGTCGACGCCGACGGTTGCCTGCTGCCCGTCGCGAATCACGGTGGCAGTCGGCGCGACGAGCGCAGCGAGCGCGTCGAGGGTGCGCTTTGCGCGAATCTCCTGCACACTCCCGATCGTCGCGTTCGCGACGACGACGCCGAGGAAGAGCGCGTCGCGCCATTCGCCGAACGCGAGCGTCAGCGTCCCGAAGGCGGCGAGGATGATGTTGAAGACCGTGAAGACGTTGGCGCGGACGATGCTCGCGTACGACCGGGTCGAGGCGTCCCGGTCGTCATGTCGCGCCACCCGCCGCCGGGCCGCTTCGGCGCTCGAGAGTCCCGGAGCGAAGGCGTCGCGGTCGACCAACGGCTCAGGCCAGGCGCGTCGAAGCCGCCCGCGCGTGGCGGGTGGACCGCGCGGGCAGCAGGTGGAGGGCGATGGCGGTCGCCTCGTGGACACCTTCTCCTGCGAGGGAATACGCGGCGTCGAACTCGACGGCGCCGTTCAGCTCGAGCACGGTGTAGCGATCGTCGCCGAGCGGCATCAGGTCGACCCCGACGAGGTCGGCCCCGAGGGCGATCGCCGCGGTCTGGGCGAGCTCGAAGGCCGGATCGGGCGGGTGCGCAGGATGGAGGGAGCCGCCGCACGAGATGTTGGTGCGCCACTCGCCCGGTGCGGCGAGGCGCTCGGCGGCGCCGACGACGCACCCGTCCGCGACGATCACGCGCAGGTCGCGGCCGCGGTTCGCGACGGCTTCCTGCGCGATCGCGCCGTGTCGGCGGAACCACGGGCGATCCTCGATCTCCCTGAGGTGGCGCCGCACCGCCCGCGCGTCCGGGCAGAGGACGACGTCGGTGCCCCAGCTGCCGAAGCGGGGCTTGAGGACGACCGGCGGCTGCAGGGACAGATCGGCGAGAGACGTGATGTGAACGGTCGCCGGGTGGGGGATGCGTGCGCGCTTCAGCAGGCGGGCCGTTCGCAGCTTGTCGTGGGCGGCAAGAAGCGCCGCCGCCGTGTTGAGGACGCGAGTCCCGCGCCGCTCGAGGAGGAGAACCTGGAGCAGCCCGGGCTCGATCCCGTCGAGCGTCGGCAGAACGTCGAGCCGCACCAGGGCGATGTCCTCCGGCCCGATGTCGGAACGCACTTCGGCTCCC
>JBAQHS010000091.1:0-37922 GCA_049288455.1 Gaiellaceae bacterium
AGCAGTCGGACTTCGAAGGGATCTTCGCCGCGATGAGCGGTCTGCCGGTGACCATTCGCCTGCTCGACCCGCCCTTGCACGAGTTTCTCCCCGACCCCTCGGAGGTCGACGACGAGCGCACGCGCGAGCGCATTCTTGCGCTGCACGAAGCCAACCCGATGCTCGGAACGCGCGGCTGCAGGCTCGGCCTCGAGCGGCCTGAGATCTACGAGATGCAGATTCGCGCAATCGTTCGCGCTGCTCGCGCAGTCACGAAGACGGTGGGCGTAGCCCCGCTGGTGGAGATCATGCATCCGCTCGTTGCCTTCGAATCCGAGCTCGTCGAGCTCGTCGGTCTGACGGAACGAATCGTCGCCGATGAGGGTGGCATCGACTACCGCGTGGGCACGATGATCGAGCTCCCGCGGGCGGCGCTCCGTGCCGGCGACCTCGCAGCGCACGCCGAGTTCTTCTCCTTCGGAACCAACGACCTGACGCAGACGACGCTCGGTGTCTCGCGAGACGACGCGCAAGGACGGTTCCTCACGTTCTATCTCCAGCGCGGTCTGCTCGAGCACGATCCGTTCCAGACGATCGATGTCGAAGGGGTCGGCGAGCTCATCTCCATCGCCGTCGAACGGGGTCGCGCGATTCGGCCATCGCTCGAGGTCGGGATCTGCGGCGAGCACGGCGGAGATCCGGCATCGATCGCGTTCTGCGAGTCCGCCGGGCTCGATTACGTCTCGTGCTCGCCGTTTCGCATTCCCGTCGCACGGCTCGCAGCCGCGCAGGCCGTGCTCGCCCGCACAGCCCGGTACGTGGCGGCGGGAGGCTGAGCGACGTGCAGAGCGCCCACAAATATCGCACCGGGGATTCCCGGTGTATGAACGACGACGAAAGGGAGGCGCTATGAAAGCCCTCGTGTATCACGGTCCCGGAGAGCGGGCCTGGGAAACGGTCCCAGATCCGAAGATCCTGGATCCAACAGACGCAATTGTCCGGATCGACGCATCGACGATCTGCGGCACGGATCTCCACATTCTCAAGGGTGACGTCCCTGAGGTCACCCCGGGAACGATCCTCGGCCACGAAGCCGTCGGAACGGTCGTTGAAGTCGGTGCCGCCGTCACGACGGTCGTGCCGGGGGATCGCGTGCTCGTCTCGTGCATCACCTCATGCGGACGCTGTCAGTTCTGCAAGGACGGCCGGTACGGGCTCTGCACGGGCGGAGGTGGCTGGATCTTCGGCCATACAATCGACGGCCTCCAGGCCGAGTTCGCACGTGTTCCGTTCGCCGACACGTCGGTGTACAAGGTGCCGGAGGGTCTCACGGACGAGGATGTCCTGTTCCTCGCGGACATCCTTCCGACCGCGTTCGAGGTGGGGGTCATGAACGGCGGCATCCAGCCCGGTGACACGGTCGCCGTCGTCGGTGCAGGGCCAATCGGCCTTGCGACGATCATGACCGCGAAGCTCTTCACCCCTGGTCACATCGTTGCCATCGACCTCGCGGACTCACGGCTCGAGAAGGCGCTGGAGTTCGGCGCCGACTCGACGATCAATAACAGTCGCGAGGACGCAGTGGCGCGCATCATGGAGCTGACCGAGGGCATGGGCGTCGACGTCGCGGTCGAGGCAGTTGGGGTCCCGGAGACCTTCGAGCTCTGCACCGCGCTCGTCCGTCCGGGCGGCCATGTCGCGAACGTCGGTGTCCACGGGCACTCGGTCACGCTGCATCTCGAGACGCTGTGGATCAAGGGCGTCACGATCACGACCGGGCTCGTCGACACGAAGACGACTCCGCAGCTGCTGAGGCTGATCCAGGAGCGCAGGCTCGATCCGTCGCTCTTTGCGACGCATCGGTTCTCGCTCTCGGACACGGAGCTCGCGTACGACACGTTCGCGGCCGCCGCGGAGACGCACGCACTCAAGGTCGTGCTCACGGCCGAGCCGGTGCCGGCGCTGCCGGCACACGCAGCGGAGCCGGCGGTCGTCGGCGCCGTCTGACGGAGGCACATTTCTGCGGCCGGAATGCTGGGGGCGCCGAGGCGCCCCCAGCCCGTTGCGGCACGTGGTTTTCCGTACCTTCGCTCGGCGAACGCCCCGATGGCGCCGCGCCCGGATGGCGCGACACTCGTTGGTGTCACGAGAAGGGAGGGGCTAACCAATGAGCCTTGTTGCAACAGCATGGTCGACGCCAGACAGCCTCAAGCAGAACGTCAAGATCGACGGGCGCCACCACCTGGTCACCGACGAGCCCGAGGCCGTCGGCGGCGAGGGTAGCGCGCCCTCTCCACACGAGCTCCTGCCCGCAGCGCTCGCATCGTGCATCTCGACTCAGCTCGTCATGTACGCCCGGACCAAAGGTTGGGAGCTTGCCGGTGTGTCGGTGTCAGTCGTCTACGACCATCGCTCGACCCCGAGGACGTTCGAGATCGCGATCGAGTTCGGCGGGCCGGTGACGGCCGAGCAGCTCGACCGGCTCCGGAAGGTCGCCGCCACGTGTCCGGTGCGGCGTGCGCTCGAAGGAGGCGCGGAGTTCGTCGAGCATCTCGTCATTCGCAAAGCGGAGCGCGCGGCATGACCACCAACCTTGCGGGTCGCGCCGCAAGGTGGAGTGCCGCTCACTGGAAGACCGCGGCGTTCGGCTGGATCGCCATCGCGGTCGCCGCGGTCGCGATCGGGAATCTCGTTGGCACCACGCAGATGAAGGCGTGGGCGATTGCGAATGGCGACTCGCGGCGTGCCGAGGAGATTCTCGCCCGGTCACATTTCGATCTCCCGGCGCGCGAGAGCGTTCTCGTTCAGTCCGACCGCGCAACCGTCGGGGATCGCTCTTTCAGAGCCGCGATTGCGAGCGTCGTCCAGGCGATTTCCCTACAACCGAACGTGACCAACGTGGTGTCCGCCAACGATCACCCAGGCGCGGGTCTGATTTCGAAGGACCGGCATTCGGCGCTCGTGCAATTCGACGTGCGCGGTACGGCGGAGAAGGCGCAAGACAAGATCGCCCCGATTCTTGCCGCGGTCGATGGCGCCCAGGCCGGTAACCCGACCTTCGTCATCGAGGAGTTCGGCGAGGCCTCAGCGACCCACCTGGTCGACCAGCGATTCTCGAGTGACATGAATCGCGCCGGCCTGACGTCGGTGCCGGTGACCCTGTTGATTCTGCTGATCGCGTTCGGCGCGCTCGTCGCCGCAGGCTTGCCGGTGCTGCTCGCGCTCTCGGCAGTGGTGGCGGCGACAGGCCTCAACAGCGTTGCGAGCCATGTCATTCCAACCGACCAGCAGACGCTCAGCGCGATCATCCTCATGCTCGGCATGGCGGTGGGAATCGACTACTCACTGTTCTACTTGCGGCGTGAGCGCGAGGAGCGGCACACTGGACGGACATCACACGAGGCGCTGATGCACACCGCAAGAACCTCGGGCCAGGCCGTGCTCATCTCCGGCTCGACGGTGCTGATCGCGATGGCGGGGATGTTCATCGCCGGCAACTCGCTGTTCACGACAATCGGCCTGGGCACGATGATCGTCGTCCTCGCATCGATGGTGGGCTCGCTGACCGTGCTTCCTGCGGTGTTGCATCGCCTCGGCGACAACGTCGATCGGGGCCGGATCCCGCTCTTCCGTGGGCGGCCGCGCGATGACGGCCCCTGGGGACGCTTCATCGCCGGCGTTCTGCGCCGGCCGCTCATCTGGGCATTGGCATCTGGTGGCGCATTGCTCGTCCTGGCGCTGCCGGCGAGTTCGATGCACACGAAGTTGCCGAACCTCACCGATCTTCCACACGATCTGAAGATCGTGCGAACGTACGACCGTATCCAGCGGGCGTTCCCGGGCTCACAGACCCCGGCGGTGGTCGTCGTGCGATCGACGAACGTCGAGGCTCCCGCCATGCAGCGCGCGTACTCGTTGTTCCGGAGGCGAGCTCTGGCGTCCGGCGAGCTCTTTGCGCCCTTCACGGTCACGGTAAACGCCGATCGCACGGTCGCTAGGATCGACTTCGCGATCGCCGGGAACGGCGACAACGCCGCGTCGGTTGCTGCGCTGCACACGCTTCGTGACAGCGTTATTGCGCCGATTGCCCGCACGTTGCCAGGCACCGAAGTGGCAGTGACCGGCGTCACTGCGGGCACGTTCGACTTCAACCACCAGATGCGCTCGCGGCTCCCGTACGTCTTCATGTTCGTGCTTGGTCTCGCGTTCGTGCTCCTGCTGCTCACGTTCAGATCGGTCGTGATCGCTGCAACGGCCGTCGCCCTCAATCTCCTCTCGGTCGGCGCGGCCTACGGGATCCTCGTAGCCGTCTTCCAGCACGGCTGGCTGGCGGGGATGTTCGGATTCCAGACGAACGGGGCGATCGTGAGCTGGCTGCCGCTCTTCCTGTTCGTCGTCCTGTTCGGCCTCTCAATGGATTACCACGTGTTCATCTTGAGTCGCATCAAGGAGCTGCACGACTCGGGCGAGTCCACCGACGACGCGATTCGCCTTGCGATCACGCGCACGGCCGGAACGGTGACAAGCGCGGCGCTGATCATGGTCGCGGTGTTCTCCCTCTTCGCGACGCTCAGCTTGATCATGATGCAGCAGATGGGGTTCGGCCTAGCGGTTGCGGTGCTGCTCGACGCGACCGTCATCCGCGCGGTTCTTGTCCCGGCGACGATGAAGCTGCTCGGCGAGTGGAACTGGTACCTCCCGAGCGCGCTCGAACGGCTGCCGTCTCTCTCGCCTCAAGCTGAGCGTCCGCCAGCGGCATCGCAGCGACATGCACTTCCGACAACGCACTGAACGGCGCGCGGCCAGGCACCCTCAGTGAGCTGTTACGCGCCGCAGATCGAGCAGGTCATGCAAGCTCGGGGCCGCGATCTCGGCGCCCTGCCGGCAGAGCAGCCCGTGTGCCGACCGGGGCGCGATCGCGACCACGAATGCGAAACCGGCGGCCAGCGCTGCTGTGACACCCGCCGCGGTCGTCTCGAACGCGGCCGATTCGGTGGGTTCGACTTCGAGGTGCCGGCAGGCGGCCAGGAGCACGTCGGGCGCGGGCTTGCTCCGCAGCCGCTCCCGTACCATCGTGTTGCCGTCGATCGACTCGTCCACGAGCTCGGCGATGCTCGAGCGGGCGAGGATGATGCCACTGCTGGCGCTAGCTGAGACCACTCCGATGCGGAGCCCGGCGGTGCGGGCGAGGCGCAGATAGCGGCGCGACCCTGCGAACGCCTTGACGTGTCGCTCACGTAACAGCCGTTCGAGCACCTCGCGCTTGCGGTTCGCGAGGCCGTTCACCGTTTCGCTGCCAGCGAGGTCGCGTCGATCGCCTTCGGGCAGACGGATCCCGCGGCTCGCGAGAAATGCCCGCACGCCCTCGAGGCGCAGCTTGCCGTCGATGAGCTCCGAATAGTCGCCGCGGGGATCGAACTGGGCGAACCGCCCAGCGGTGCGGTCACTCCTCCGTCTCAGGAGCTCGTCGAAGGTCTCCTTCCAAGCTTCCGCGTGGACCGCAGCGCTCTCGTCGAGAACTCCTTCGGAGTCGAAGATGCAGGCACGTACACCAGGCGGGAGTCCGAGGAGGCGCGGGATGCGCGCGGTCGGCACCTGGAGGTCGGAGAACCAGCCGTCGACCGAGCGGTCACGGGCCAGCGACTCGAGTGCGAGCCCTGCCGAGATGCGCTCGTTGCTGAGAGCCGCGGCACGCCCCCGCAACGCTTCCGTCGAAAACACCGCGGCCGTCGCGCGGAGCGCCGTCTCCGCCTGATCGAGCGCTGCTCGCCACGTGGCGCTGAGGTGATCGAGATCGGTCTCGTTGGCCCCGGCGATCGCACCGGAAGGCTCGGGCCGTCCGGGCCGTGACGTCGAAGGCGCTGCAGCGCGCGGCCGCTTCCGGCGGCTCGCAGCGAATGTGCGCCCGGGACCGGAGGGGCGAGCTCGCGTAGTCATTCCGTATTGAGTCTCGGCGCCGGCCAACCGTGCCGCGTCGGGGAAGACCGTGGTCGTCCGCTGTGGGAAACCCGCAACGTCCTCAGACGAGGGTGCGAACCGCCCGCGCGACGACGGCGTCCTCACGAGCCGTCACGATGTGGACGGCGACGGGCGAGGTCGCCGCCGAGACCTCGGCGCTCCGGCCACGTACATCTTCGTTCGCGGCTTCGTCGAGGACGACACCGAGAAAGCCAAGACGCCCGCAGACATCGGCGCGTACGCGGGCGGCGTGCTCGCCGATGCCGGCCGTGAAGACGAGTGCGTCGAGGCCGCCGAGGGCGGTCGCCATGCTTGCGGTCGCCTGGGCGACCCGGTAGCCGAAGATCTCGAGTGCAAGCCGCGCCGCGGGAGAGCGGCTCGCCTCGAGCGCTGCGACATCGCGGGTGCCGGCGAGCGCAAGCAGGCCGGACTCGTGCTCGAGTGCCTCCTCGAGCTCCTGCACAGACACTCCGTGCCGGAGGAGGTAGAGCAGCGCACCCGGGTCAACCGACCCAGCTCGGGTCGCCATCGGAACACCCTCCAGAGGCGTGAAGCCCATCGTCGTGTCGATCGACGAGCCGTTCTTGACCGCGGTGACCGACGATCCGCCGCCGAGATGGCAGACAACGAGCCGCTCGACCCGGATTTGCTCGGAGGCCCACTGGACGGACAGCCCGTGGAACCCAAACCGGTGGATGCCGCGTGCGCGGAACCGCTCCGGCAGGGCGTAGGTCCTCGCGACCTCGGGCAGCGTCCGATGGAAAGCCGTGTCGAAGACCGCGATGTGCGGCGTGCCAGGGTAGAGACCGCGCGCCTGTCTGATCGCGTCGAGCGCGGCTCGGTTGTGGATCGGCGCGAGCTCGACGAGACTCTCGAGGTCGGCGATCACGGAGTCGTCGATCTTGACCGGATCGCCGAACCGGTCGCCGCCATGCACGACTCGGTGCCCGATCGCGGCGACGGGTGGAGCGTCCTCGAGCGAGGCGACCGGCCGGGATTCGTCGTCCGGGCCGACCACGCTCAGCTTGAGACTTGTCGATCCGGCGTTGACGACGAGAACGTCGTCTCTCAGTACGGCCACGACCAGTCGCGGATCTCCGGATCGTCCTCGCCGTGCTCGCGCGTGTACGCGCGGGCCGCGAGCCGGCGCTCGACCATCTGCTGGCGAAGGTGGGCGGCGCGGTCGGCGAGGCCCGGAACTCGGTCGATCACGTCCATCACGAGGTGGAAGCGGTCGAGATCGTTCAGCATCACCATGTCGAACGGCGTCGTCGTCGTGCCTTCTTCCTTGTAGCCACGCACGTGGAGGTTGTCGTGATTCCGGCGGCGGTAGGCAAGGCGATGGATGAGCCATGGGTAGCCGTGGTAGGCGAAGACGACCGGCTTCGAGGTCGTGAACATGGAGTCGAACTCGGCGTCCGAAAGTCCGTGAGGGTGCTCGGAGTCAGGCTGGAGTCGCATCAGGTCGACGACGTTCACGACCCGCACCTTCAAGTCGGGAAGGTGGTCGCGGAGCACCGCTGCAGCCGCGAGTGTCTCGAGTGTCGGCACGTCACCGCAGCACGCCATCACGACGTCCGGCTCGCCGTCCTCGTCTGTCGAGGCCCAGTTCCAGATGCCTACACCGTGCGTGCAGTGGATGATCGCTTCGTCCATCGACAGATAGTTGAGAGCGGGCTGCTTGCCTGCGACGATCACGTTGACGTAGTTGCGCGAGCGGAGGCAATGGTCGGCGACGGACAGAAGCGTGTTCGCGTCGGGCGGCAAGTACACGCGGATCACTTCGGCCTTCTTGTTCACGACGTGGTCGATGAACCCGGGATCCTGGTGCGAAAAGCCGTTGTGATCCTGGCGCCAGACATGCGAGGAGAGCAGGTAGTTCAGCGACGCGACCGGGCGGCGCCAGGGAATCCGGCGTGTCACCTTCAACCACTTCGCGTGCTGGTTGAACATCGAGTCGACGATGTGGATGAACGCCTCGTAGCAGTTGAAGAGCCCGTGTCTTCCCGTCAGGAGGTAGCCCTCGAGCCAGCCCTGGCACTGGTGCTCCGAGAGAACCTCCATCACGCGCCCGTCGAGCGCGAGCCCTTCGTCGGTCGGTTCGCGCTCGGCATTCCACGCGCGACCGGTCACCGAGAAGACATCCCCGAGCCGGTTCGACGTCGTTTCGTCGGGCCCGAAGAGCCGGAAGTTCGCCGGGTTCCTCGCAATCACGTCGCGAAGGAAGCCGCCGAGCACGCGAGTCGCCTCGCTCGAGGTCACGCCTGGGCGCTCGACCTGGACTGCGTAGTCGCCAAAGTCCGGAAGAACGAGATCGTGCAGAAGCACCCCGCCGTTTGCATGCGGGCTCGCGCTCATCCGCTGTTCGCCCTCGGGTGCGAGCGCGCGCAGCTCCGGAACAAGGCGTCCGTTCGCATCGAAGAGCTCCTCCGGCCGATAGCTCTGCAGCCACGTCTCGAGGATGGCGCGATGCCCGGCGTCTTCGCGCGCTGCTCCGACAGGAACCTGATGGGACCGCCAGGTGCCCTCGACCTGCAGGCCGTCGACCTCGCGCGGGCCTGTCCAGCCCTTGGGGCTCTCGAGAATCAACATCGGCCACGTCGGCCGCGTGCTGTTTTCGCCGCTGCGCGCCGCGTCCTGGATCGCGCGAATCTCGTCGAGCGACTCGTCGAGCGCCGCGGCGAAACGCTGGTGCGCAGCTTCGCTCGGCTCGTCGAGCCCGCTGCGGACGATACGCGGCCGCCAGCCGTAACCCTCGAAGAGTGAGAGCAGCTCGTGCTCGGGGATTCGCGCCAGCACGGTCGGATTCGCGATCTTGTAGCCGTTCAGGTGCAGAATCGGCAGCACGGCACCGTCGGTGAGAGGGTTGAGGAACTTGTTCGAGTGCCAGCTCGTCGCAAGCGGCCCGGTCTCTGCCTCGCCGTCGCCGACGACACAGGCGACGAGCAGGTCAGGGTTGTCGAAGGCGGCGCCGAACGCGTGCGACAGGGCGTAACCGAGCTCGCCGCCCTCGTGGATCGAGCCCGGAGTCTCAGGTGCGACGTGTGACGGGATGCCGCCCGGGAACGAGAACTGGCGGAAGAGCTCACGCAGGCCGTCCTCGTCCTCGGAGATGTGCGGGTAGAGCTCGGAATAGGTGCCCTCGAGATAGGCATTCGCCACGAGCCCCGGTCCGCCGTGCCCAGGGCCGGTGATGTAGATCGCGGAGAGCGCGCGAGCCTTGATGACGCGGTTCAGATGCGCGTAGACGAAGTTCAGCCCGGGCGTTGTGCCGAAATGGCCGAGCAGGCGTGGCTTCACGTCCTCGAGCTCGAGTGGGCGACGCAGCAATGGATTGTCGAGTAAGTAGATCTGCCCGACCGAGAGGTAGTTCGCAGCGCGCCAGTAGGCGTCGATCAAGTCGAGCTCTGCGGGCGCCAGTGGTGGGCCGGTACTCAGCGGCGGGCCTTGTCGAAGATCACGAGCACGCTCAGCTGCTCATAGCCGACGAACTGGTGCTTGGCACCCGCCGGCACGAACGTCGCCTCGCCAACGTGTAGATCGACGCGCTCTCCCTCGACCTCGAGTGTGCCTTGGCCCTCGAGCACGACGTAGATCTCGTCGTCGGCGTGGGGCTGCTGATGGTCCGGTTCGGGCGCGACGAGGACGTAGACGCCGAGCTCGAGCCCGGGGGAGGAGTGCACGACCTCGTAGCCGCCTCGCTCGGCCAGGCGGGCCTTGGCGCCGGCGATGTCGAAGGCATGCGCGACCTGCAGCAGCCGTTCTTGCTCCTCATGCCCTGGGGTGCTCATCGGGCCTGCCTCTCAGTTCGCGGGTCGCCGTCGAGCCTGATCCTTGCATGAGCACGCCGGGCGAGGCGGCGGATAACGAGGCGACGGCGCCGCGAGTGCGGCGCCGTCCGCTCGGTGAAGGGGTTCTCAGGGTCGGTCGAGGTGCTCTAGCGAACCGTGACGGTCAGCGTGAGGACGTTGTCCTCGCCGATCGTCTTGACGCCCTTCATGTAGTCCTCGCCGGCCTTCGTCGTGAAGCGATAGATGCCGGCGTGCGGGAACGTCACTTTGAGGGTTGCTCCCATGTGCTTCATCGTGTGCAGGCCCGAGTAGGTCACGGCGGAGCCGCTCTTCTTGATGAGCTGATGCGACATCACGTCGTTGTCGGTGAACGTGATCGTTCCGCCGACCGCGAGCGTCGCGTTGACGTGTGCGGTGGAAGGCCCGGTGCCGAGCGCCCAGGCATGGCAACCCTTCGTCTCGTGGCGGATCGTCACCGTCGCATGCCGCGGCGCGGCTGCAAAGGCGGTGGCGGCAACGATGGCGCCGAGTGCGATGGTCGGGATAACTGCGACGAACCACTTCATGAGAGCTCCGTTTCGTTGAAAGTGAATTTCGACCCTGACCGTGCCACGGAACACGGCTCCCGGAATGGGCGGATTCGCTGAACCGGAGACGGTAGTTCGCCGCAGATCGTCTGAGCGACCGAGCGCAGCGGCCGGTCGATCCTGAACGGGCTCCTTTGCGCAGAACCCGTAGAAAGTGCGCAGTGCGTCGCGGAGAATCTCGGATGCCGCGCCACCTTGGTCCCGCGAGTCTGTGCTCATGCTCGATCAGGCGCAGCTGACAGAACGTGAACGCGTTGCAGCGGTCATGCTCGCGTACGGGCACACCAACCGTGACGTCGCGCGCGAGTTGCGCGTCTCCGTCCGGACCATCGAGTCGGAGCGGGCCCGGATCATGCGGAAGCTCGGTTTCCACCACCGCGCTCAGCTTGTGCGGTGGGCGCTCGAGCAGGGCCTCCTTCGCTGAGGCCCGATCCTGAGGTTGCGGGAAACCCGAAAGACGGTTCCGCACTCCCCACGATGGCACGGCGCCGCGCCGCACCGAGACTCCCCGAAACGGTCGAAGGCGAAATGAAGCATCGGCCCTGAAGAGAGAAGGAGTACGAAGATGCGTAAGCTTTTTGAAATCGGTGGCCTCGTAGCTGCCGTCGTCCTGATCGCCTTCGGTGTCGTGACGATCATCATGGGCGTCAACGGGCGCAACACGGTCTCCTCGTCGCTCAAGACGGAGCAGATCACTGGTTCACCCGACATGACCCCGGCCGGAATCAAGGCCGCGGCGACGAAGGCGAAGCTCGACTTGACCAAGATCTCGCTTCCGACGTGCAGCGTCGCCGGCGAGTCGGTCAACACCGGCGCGAAGGCGCGTTGCTTCGCGCAGTACATGCAGATCCACGCGCTGGAAGCGACCGGTGGCTTCGTATACGCCCAGATGGGCCAGTTCATGGCGAAGCCCGGCACGCCGAAGGCTGAGTTGACTCCGGACGGCGCGACCTCGAACAGGGAGTTCGCGGTGCTCGATCCGAAGACGCAGCAGCCCGTCTCGAACGGTGCCCGCAATGTGTGGGTGACGGAGACAGCGCTGACGACGGCTCTGAACACGTCGTTCATGGCCGCTCAGCTCGGGCTCTTCGCGATCGTTGTCGGGGTTGCACTCCTGCTCAGCGGGTTCGGCTTCGCGATCCTCGCGATCGGTGGCGCACTTCGCAATCCGGAGACGGCGCTCACCTGGCTCGCTCGCAAGCCCAAGGTGCAGGCGACGGTTCGCCCCGTCTAGGCGGAACGCTCGATCCCGGTACGACGAGAGGGCCGCGCAAGCGGCCCTCTCTCTTTGTTCGTGGGCCGGCCTGGCACCGCCGCACCGCGCCGCTCGCACGCACACCTACCTCTCCGAACGGACCACGGCCGGTGTCAGACACTGCTCAGTGCGCTTGCCTGTCTCTACCGGCCAGGCAAGGCCACTTGCTGTCGGCTGTCGACGATCAGTGGGCTTGCCTGCCTGCCCGTCTCTACCGGCCAGGCAAGTTCACTTGCCGTCGGCTGCCGACGATCAGTGGGCTTGCCTGCCCCGTTTGGGCACGGTTCGAAGGGCGTCTTGTGGTGCGCGCAGGGTCGCGGCAGGGTTCCTCATGATGCTTGCCGCCGGCCTGGATGTGACACCCGTGCGCTGGCGGCGGTTCGAATGCCTCCTCACACAGGAGCAACTGGCTGCGGCCGTCTTCGCATCACGGCAGACGATCCGGTCGATCGAACTCGGCCGTTCGACTCCTTCCGTGTCGCTCGCCCTTGCGATCGCCCGCGTGCTCGAATCAACGGTTGAAGAGCTCTTCTCCGGCGCCGAGCTTCGGTAACGGTACGACCTACTCTTCGAGCAGGCCCTCTGCGATCGCGTAGCGCACGAGCGCTGCGCGGCTCGAGAGGTGGAGCTTCGTCATGATGTGCGCCCGGTGCGTCTCGGCGGTGCGCACGGAGATGAAGAGTTGCTTCGCGATCTCCGAATTGGTGTAGCCAAGCGCCAGGAGCCTCAGCACCTCGCGCTCCCGGTCGGAGAGCGGATCCTCGTTCGCCTTGCGCGCTGCCTCGGCCTCGGCGGCGATGAGCCGAGCACCGAGCTCTGGATGCACGTAGCGCCCACCGCGGGCAACCTCGCGCACGGCGGCAACCACTTCGACGTCCGCCGCCTCCTTCAACACGTATCCGGTCGCGCCGGCCGCGAAAGCTTCGCGCACGTAGCGGGGGTCGTCCTGCATGGAGAGGACGAGCACTTTGGTCTCCGGTCGCTCCTTCAGGAGCGTCGGGATGACGTCCAGGCCGCTCCCACCGGGCATGACGACGTCCATCAGGATCACATCCGGCTTCAGGCTCCGCGACTCGAAGATCGCGTCGCGGCCAGAACTTGCTTCGCCGACAGGCTCGATGCCCTCCTCCTGGTCCAGGAGCAGGCGGATCCCGGTCCGCACCACGGCGTGGTCGTCGACGATCAGGACGCGTGTAGCCCGCTCCATCTGCGTGACCATACCGCCATCCGCCGAAGAGGTATCCGTGGAAACCCGCAAATCAACGGGGGTCGCCCGCTGATGCCGCATTGCGTGTCCGCGCCTAGCCTGTTCGTATGACGGCGACGCTTGCCATTCTGTGGACGATCGGGGTCGACCTGCACACTGGGCGGCTGAACGTCCTGCGCGATCGGCTGGAGCTGCGCTCGCGGCGCCATGCTCTCTCGATCCCGCTCTCCTCGGTCGAACGATGCTCGATCGATCGCGGCCCGGCGGTGCGCGTCCGCGGCCTGCCGGTGCTTCGGCTCGAATTGACCGACGGAATGACGGTCAGGATCGCGAGTCTCGAGAACGTCACGCTCCTGAAGGACCTGGCGGACCGGCTCGCACTTCCCGTGCCTGCCCGGTAACCGACGATCAGACGGGAACCTCAACCGCGATCGTCGTGCCCGATTCGGGCGACGATTCCACCTCGAGCGTCCCACCGACGAGCGCCAGACGCTCGCGCATGCCGAGCAAGCCGAGAGCTTCGGCACGGACATCCGTCTCGACGAACCCGCGGCCGTCGTCGTCGATCGTCGCCGCCACCGAGCGGTCGCGGCTTCGCAGCACGATGCTCACATGCGCGGCGCCCGCATGCTTGACCACGTTGGTGAGCGCCTCCTGGACGACGCGGTAGAGCACTGTCTCGATCTCGGCCGGCAGTCGTCCGTCAACGTTCGCCTGCACGAGCGTCTCGAGACCGCTTCGTGTCTGGAACGTCTCCGCCAGGCGTTCCAGCGCCGCGACGAGGCCGAAGTCGTCAAGCGCCGAAGGCCGCAGTTCGACCGCCAGCGCACGGACGTCCTGCAGCGCCTGCACAATCTGCGCGCGCACCTCGCCTTCGGCGCGTTCGGCCTCGTCGGGCGTGCTCGCGGCGCGAATCGCCTTCACACCGAGCAGGATGGAGGTGAGTGCCTGCCCCGTTTCGTCGTGCAGCTCGCGTGCGAGCCGACGCCGCTCGAGCTCCTGCGCCTCGACGACGCGTCGCAGAGTGTCCTTTGCCACTCGCTCGGAGAGCGACACCGCAACGGCCGCGCGGGCAGCAAAGATCTCCGTGAGCCGCAAATCCTCGTCCGTGAAACGCGCGTCGACGCCGAGCTTGTCATGGACGGCGATCACACCGATCGCCTGACCGCGCGCGACGAGCGGGACAAAGAGGCCGGTCCGCGCTCCGAGCCGGCGTGCCTCTTCGTGGTTGACCTCGGGATCTTCGAGCATCGAGTCGACCCGCGCGCTGCTCCGGCGCTCGAGCACCCGCCCGCTCTTTGACTCGATGCGGCTCAGTCGCGCTCCAATCAGCGACGGGCCTGCGTCACCCTCGCCATCGACCGCCGCGATTTGCAGGTCGCCGCCCGGCGAGCGCGCGAGCGAGATCAGTGCGATACGCGCGCCGATCAGCTCGCGCAGCCGCGCGCAGACGAGCTCGAGAAGCCGGTCGAGCTCCATGTCCTCGACGAGCGATCGCATCACCTCGTGCAGCGATTCGAGCTGGCGCGACCAGCGCTTCGCCGACTGGTAGAGGCGTGCGTTCTCGATCGCCACCGCGGCCTGGGCAGCGAGCAACGCAACAATCTCCTCATCCTCTGGCGTGAAGGACACGCCTCCGGCTTTCTCCGTCAGATAGAGATTGCCGTAGGCGACACCACGCATCAGCACCGGAACGCCGAGGAAGCTCGCCATCGGAGGGTGGTTCGGGGGGAAGCCGACCGACCGTGGATCGTCGCCGAGGTTGTCGAGCCGCAGGGCCTTCGCGTCGCGAATGAGCACGCCGAGGATGCCGCGGCCCCGTGGGAGGCTGCCGATCGCCGCGTGCTGCTCGGCGTCGAGACCCGTGGTCAGGAACCGTTCGAGCGCGCCGCCTGACTCGTCGATCACGCCGAGCGCGGCGTACTGAGCTTCGGTGAGCTCTGCTGCGGTCTCGACGAGCTTTTGCAGGAGCGAGTCCAGCGACAGCTCGGCGTTGAGCGCGATGCTCGCTCTGAAGAGGTCGTGGAGACGACGTTCGTGATCTGGGGCCGTCACCCCCGCAGAGGCTAGTGCTTTGCACGTCGGACGTCCATAGACCGGCCTCCGCAGTCGAGGGCCGCCGAGGCCGGTCTGGCATTACCCGGGGATCAGTGGGCGAGCGCCGTTTCGCGCTCGGACTTCCCCTCCACCGGCTCGTCCGCTCCGTGCACGACAAGCACGGGGCACGGAGCGTCATGGAGCACGGCAGTCGACACGCTGCCGTGGATCATCCGGCCGAGGCGGCCCCATCCGTGGGCGCCGATGACGATCAGGCGGGCGTGGTGGGAGCCGGCGGTCCGGCAGATTTCCTCGGCGGTCGGCCCGTCGAGGGCCACCGTCTCGCAGGCCACTCCGGCGTCCTCGACGCGTGCTCTCGTCGCGGCGAGTACCTCAGTGACGTGCTGGGTCTCAACCTTGTGCAGGTCGGCCGCGATCTCGCCGTAGCCGTAGTAGCCGCCATAGGCAGGGAGGACGACGTGAGCGACGGATGCGACGACGAGCGTGGTGCCGAACGCCTGCGCGAGTTCGATTGCCTCGAGGGTCGCGGCCTCCGCCGAAGGCGAGCCGTCGGTTGCGAGCAGGATCGGTTTCATGATTCCTCCTTGGTGATTGAGCGTCGGGCTCTGTTGTGTGACGAGCACCGGACAGGGAGCGTCCTCGACGAGTTGCTGCGAAATACTCCCGTGGAGCACACGGCGGATCGGCCCCCAACCGTGCGCGCCGACCACGAGCATGCGTGCATCGCGTCCGCCGGCGAGCTCCCGGATCGCCTGGGCAACAGGCGCTGATGCGCTGACGGTCTCACACGTGACGCCGGCAGCCTCTGCGGCGGCGCCTGTCTCCGCGAGGACCGCGCCGACGCGATCGTTCTCGGTCTGGACGAGCTTGCTGACCGCCTCAGGATTCCCGGCGAAGGCGTACGGTGGGATTGCGATGTTTGCGACGGAGATCGCGATCAGAGGCGCGTTGAACGCGTGGGCGAGGCGGAATGCCTCGAACGTCGCCTCAGCCGCGTACGGCGAACCGTCGGTGGCCAATACGATCGGTCTCATGGCGTGGCTCCTTTCCTCGACATGACAAGTGTTGCCGGGAGGGCGCCGATCGGAATCCGGGGCCGCGCGGGAGCGCGGCGCGTAGTTTCCCGCAGTCCGCGGGGGGCAAGCCTCCGATTCGGGCAGGGGGCGGGCCGGTGAAGATGCGACCGATGACGCCGACGGCCGCTCTCTCTTCGTCTCCGGCCGCACCGGCTGAGGACGTCCTGCTGAAGGACGGCTCGACGCTGCGCCTTCGCCCGCCACACGACGGCGACGCGGAGGCCCTGATCGCGTTTTTCGAGGCGCTTTCGCCGGACAGCCGGTATCTGCGTTTTCACGGCACCCGGCTGATCGACCGCAACACCGTCGAGGGCGCGCTCGAGACCGACTGGGAGTCGCGCGGGTCGCTGCTCGCGGAGCTCGTCGGCGCTGACGGCGCCCTCCGTCCAGTCGCGCTTGCCACGTACGTGCGGTTGCGTGACCCTGCGCGCGCCGAGGTCGCCTTCGCTGTCGCGGATGAGCTGCACGGCCGTGGCATCGCGACTCGGCTCCTGGAGCGGCTCGCCGCGCATGCGTCTTCCGCCGGGATCCACCAGTTCGTCGCCGAGGTGCTGCCACAGAACGTCGCCATGCTCCACGTGTTCGACGACGCGGGATTCGCGACCTCGCGCGTGCTCCAGGAAGGCGTCATCGAGGTGCTGCTCGATCTCGGCGGCCGTGACTTCGTGCGGCGGCGGGACGAGCGCGACCACCTCGGGGTGACCGCATCGCTGCGGCCGTTCTTCAGGCCGGCGTCGGTCGCGGTGATCGGCGCGTCGGCGCGGCGCGGCACGATTGGCGGCGAGCTCTTTCGCAACGTCCTCCAGGCAGATTTCGCCGGCGCTGCGTATCCGGTGAACCGCGGCGGCGAGGCCGTCGGTGGCGTCGCCGGCTACGCGTCGATCGGTCAGGTGCCGGAGCCGGTCGACCTCGCCGTGATCTGCGTCCCAGGTGGTCACGTGTTCGGTGCCGCGCAGGAGGCGCTCGCCGCCGGAGTGAAGGCGATCTGTGTGATCTCGGCGGGCTTCGCCGAAGTGGGTGCCGAGGGCGCGGTTCGCCAGGACGAGCTACTGGCACTTGTGCGAGCTCATGGTGCGCGCATGATCGGCCCGAATTGTCTCGGGATCGCCGCAACCGGCCCCCGCCTGAATGCCACGTTCGCGCGCCGCCCCGTACCTCCGGGCCGCGCCGCGTTCTCGTCACAGAGCGGCGCGCTCGGCCTGGCGCTGCTCGAAGCCGCCGACGGTCGCGGGCTTGGGCTCTCTTCGTTCGTCTCGATCGGCAACAAGGCCGATGTTTCCTCGAACGACCTGCTCGAGTACTGGGAGGACGACGACGCGACCGACCTGATCTTGCTCTACCTCGAGTCGTTCGGGAACCCGCGCAAGTTCGCGCGGGTCGCGGGGCGCGTCGCCCGGTCGAAGCCGATCCTGGCGATGCGCAGCGGCACGAGCCGTGCGGGCGCCCGTGCGGCAAGCTCGCACACAGCGGCGCTTGCCGGCTCGGACGGGGCCGTCGAGGCGCTCTTCTGGCAGGCAGGAGTCATTCGTGCGCGCACGCTCGAGGAGCTACTCGACACGGCCGTTCTTCTCTCGTCGCAGCCTCTGCCGCGCGGCAACCGTGTCGCGGTGCTGACGAACGCCGGCGGCCTGGGGATCCTCTGCGCGGACGCCTGCGACGGCGCGGGGCTGGAGTTGCCGCCGCTCGCCGAGGAGACGAAGGAAAGGCTTCGTCGCTCGACGCCGGTCGAGGCGAGCCTTTCCAATCCCGTCGATCTGCTCGGGTCCGCGACAGCCGACACATACGAGGCCGCGCTGCCGGCGCTCCTTGCAGACCCGGGCGTCGATGCCGTGATCGCTCTCTTCGTACCGCCTGTCGTCGCGACTGCCGACGACGTCTCTGCGGCGATCGCCCGTGCGTCGGCCGGCTCCGACAAGCCGGTGCTCCCCGTCGTGATGAGCGCCGGGGGGACGGCGGTCGGCGGCTACGCCTACCCCGAGTCGGCGGCCCGCGCCCTCGGGCTTGTCGCGCGTCGGGCGGCATGGCTCCGGCGGCCGGCGGGCGAGATCCCGCACCTCGACCGCATCGACCGTCCGGGCGCGCGCGTGATCATCGATGCCGCCCTCGAGTCGAGTGACGATTGCTGGCTGGAGCCGGCGCAGGCTCGCGCACTCCTCGCGTCGTATGGCCTCCCGATCGTCGAGGAGCGCTACGCCGCGTCGCCGCACGACGCCGCAGCCGCGGCCGACGAGCTCGGCTATCCGGTGGTCGTGAAGACCGCTGTCGCGGGCGCGCACAAGACCGAGTCCGGCGGCGTCGTCATCGACCTGCGCGACGCTTCCAGCGTGATTGCCGCAGTCGAGCGGATCGGCGGCGCCGTGATCGTCCAACCGCAGATCCAGGGCGGTGTCGAGTTGCTCGCCGGCGTGATTCAGGATCCAGTCTTCGGGCCGCTCGTCGCATTCGGCGCCGGCGGTGTCTTCGCCGAGCTGATCGGCTCGGCCCGTTTGGCGCTTGCCCCGCTCACCGACGTCGATGCCGACGAGCTTGTCTCGAGTGGGAAGGCGGGCCGCCTCGTTGCGGGCTGGCGAGGCGCCGCACCGGTCGACAAGGCAGCTCTGACCGACGTGGTGCACCGGTTGGCCCGGCTTGCCGAGGACCATCCGGAGATCGCAGAGCTCGATCTGAACCCCGTCATCGCCGACGAGCACGGTTGTGTCGCTGTCGATGCGCGGGTTCGCGTGCGCCGGCCGGCCGGGCTGCCGCAGCCGAAGACCTGGTGAGGTCTGCTCAGGCGGTCGCGACCGACCGGAGCGTCCGCTCGATCGCGACCGCCCACGCGGTGACCTCGCACCAGTTGCGGAAGTCGCCGCTCGGCACGTGGAGTGCTCCGACGAGCACGCGTTCGACGGGCCGGAGCTCGTGCGAATCGAGAAGCCGGCCGCGGAACAGCCGGTGCTCACGGGCCTGGACCATGCGCACGAGATCGGTTGCATCGAACGATTCGGCCGCGGCTGGGTGGGGTGGTGCACCGATCGGACCGCTCGAGAAGAGCCATGTCGGGCGCGTCGCGAGCAGTTCCGCGTGCTCCTCGAGGAAGTGGCGTGCGGGCCGGAGCCAACTGCCCCGGTAGACAGCACTGCCGAGGATGAAGGCGTCGTACGGGTACACCGTGGCGACGTCCTCGAGGCGCGCGACCTCGACGTCGATCCCGAGCCCCTGCAGGGTGCCGCCGATCGCCTCGGCGATCTCCTCGGTCGCCCCGTGGCGACTTGCTGCTGCGACGAGGACGGTCATGGCTTCCTCCTTCGATCGATTCAGGCGGGGACGACCGCTGTGCGCGCGACGCCGGCATCGCGCGCGGCAGCGGCGACCGCAGCGGCGACCTTCGTTGCCACGTTGCGGTCGAAGACGCTCGGAACGATGTAGTCGGCGGCGAGGTCCTCCGGCGCGATCACGCCGGCGAGCGCGTGCGCCGCGGCGAGTTCCATCCCGGCGGTGATTTCACGGGCGCCCGCATCGAGCGCACCCCGGAAGACTCCTGGGAACGCGAGCAGGTTGTTGATCTGGTTCGGGTAGTCGGAGCGCCCGGTCGCGATCACGGCGACGAGGTCGTCGATCTCGTCAGGGTCGACCTCGGAGCGGGGGTTGGCGAGGGTGAACACGATCGCGCCCGGCGCCATTCGGGCGATGCCCGCGGCCGTGACGGCGCCCGGCACCGAGAGCCCGATGAATACATCAGCGCCCGCGAGAAGCTCGTCGGCAGTTCCGTGCTCCCGGGATGAATTCGTCAATGCTGCATATTCGGACTTCGCCGGCCCGAGCCCCGGGCGGCCGCGGTAGATCGCGCCCTGTTCGTCGCAGCCGATGATGTGGCGCGCACGCGCCCCGGCCCCGAGCAGGATTTTCGTCACCGCGGTGCCGGCAGCGCCGCAGCCTGTGGTCACGATCCGCACGTCGGCGAGCTGCTTCCCGACCACACGCAGAGCGTTCACGAGGGCAGCGAGCACGACGATCGCCGTGCCGTGCTGGTCGTCGTGGAACACCGGAATGTCAAGCTTCTCGCGCAGGCGCGACTCGATTTCGAAGCAGCGTGGTGCCGAGATGTCCTCGAGGTTGATGCCGCCGAAGCCGGGAGCGATGGCGCAGACCGCCGCCACGATCTCGTCGACGTCTTGGGTCGCCAGGCAGATGGGGAACGCGTCGACCCCGCCGAATTCCTTGAAGAGCATGGCCTTCCCCTCCATCACGGGCAATGCCGCCTCGGGGCCGATGTCGCCGAGCCCGAGCACAGCAGAGCCGTCCGTGACGACGGCGACCATGTGGGCCTTCGTCGTCAGTGTCCATACCTTGGCCGGGTCGGCTGCGATCGCCTGGCAGACTCGGGCGACGCCGGGCGTATAGGCCATCGAGAGGTCGTCGCGCGTCTTCAGCGGCACCTTGGGGACGACCTCGATCTTGCCGCCGAGGTGTGCCAGGAACGTCCGGTCGGATGCGTGCACGACGTCGATCCCGTCGACGCGGCGAATTGCCTCGACGATCTGCTCGAGTTGCGCCGCGTCGGTGGCGAGGACCCCGACGTCGCGTACCTTCGTCGAGCGCTCGACCCGTACGAGGTCGATCGCGCCGAGCGAGCCTCCGTTTTCGCCAATCGCTGCTGCGAGTCGCGCGAAGGAGCCGGGGTGGTCCGCGAGACGGACACGGACGGTTGCGCTGAATGACGCCGAGGGATGGGCCATGCACGAGACGGTACGGCGGCGTTCGCGCCCGCACATCCGTGCCGGCCGTGCCGTCGTTGCGGGAAACTACGGCACGGCCGGTGACGGTTCAGATCGCGGCGGCGTCGGGATGGCAGGCGAAGACGCTCGGGTGTACCTCGACGGAAGTGCCCGAGGGTGCCGGTGTGCCCGCGCCGACCGGCGCCGTGACCGTGAGGACGCCGTCGCGAACGCGGGCGTGGACGTTCCGCATGTCTGCCTCGTCGGGAAGCTCGAACGAGCGCCTGAAAACCCGGCCTCGCTCCATCAGCAGGTAGTCACCCGTGTGTGAGACTGGCCGGCGCCCACTGACCGTGACCGAGTGACCGGCCGCCTGGACCTCAAGCACGGCATGCTCGAGGCCGGGCACCTCGACCTCCAGATAAACGGTCTCGCCGTCGTCGATCACGTCGGCTACGAGCAAGTGGGCCGTCTCGTCGATCAGCACGGCTACTCCTTCAGCCGATGAACTCGGCGTTGATTGCGGAGACACTCTCCTCGACGTGCGCGACCGGCAGCGGAACGATGATCACGGGGACGTGCGCGTAGTGGATGAGCTCGGCCGACACGCTGCCGGCGAGAGCCCTGTGCAGTCCACCGAAACCGCGTGTCCCGCAGACGATTGCGTCCGCGCCGACTTCGTCGGCGACCCGAACGATCGACCGCGACGTCGTATGATGCGTCGTCTCGACGAGCAGTTCGGCGTCGACGCCTTCGGCGTTCAGCTGATCGACCTGGGAGCGGATCTTCGCCCTCCGGTCGGTCTCGTCGGCGAGCAGCGGCGCGCCTCCCATGCGGCCGCCGACGAAGCGCTGGTCGCAGTGGAATGCCACGATGCGTCCGCCGGGCTGGAGCAGGCTCCGCGCTTCGGTGAGGGCAGCGTCAGCCTCGGCCGATCCGTCTGTTGCCCACAGAAGTGTCGCGTACATGGCAACTCCTTTCGGTTGCCTCGATTCTCGCGCAAAGATGAGCGACCTGCGTCAGCCGCAACGCTGACCGCTGTGCGGAGAACTACGGAACTCGCCTCGCACCCGGGCTGTTTTACGGTCGCCTTACACCCTGCCTGCAGAAGCGCAATGGGGACCACGGATGCTCGCGAACACCTTGAGAGGGAGGAACGGGATGCGGCATCTGCCAGTCCGTCGGACGTCATGGATAGGCGCCGCGGCCTTCGTGGTCGCGCTCGCGGTCTTTGCGGGGCGCGCCGACGCTGCGGCACCGACGGCGACCACCGGGCCGACGACAGCGGTCGGATCGACGACGGCGTCGGTCACCGGCACGGTCGACCCCGGAGGGCTCGCCACGACGTGGCACGTCGAGTACGGACTGTCGGCGTCGTACGGGTCGAGCACGGCGGCAAAGAGCGCCGGTTCGGGCGCGACGCCGGCAAGTGTCTCTGCGGGCCTCGCCGGCCTGACTGCCGGCACGACCTACCACTACCGCGTGGTCGCGACGAACAGCAGTGGCACGAGCCACGGCGGTGACGCAGTCTTCACGACCCTCGTGCCGCCGGATGCGACGACGGGCTCCGCCTCCGCGATCACGGCGTCCTCGGCAACGCTGAACGGGACGGTTGATCCGAACGGCCGCGCAACGGCGTTCTACTTCGATTACGGCACGTCGACGAGCTACGGCACGAAGACGCCATCGAAAAGCGTAGGAACGGCGACGACGCCGCAGCCGGTGGCGGCGGGCATCTCCGGACTGCAGGCCGGCCGCACCTACCACTTCCGCATCGTCGCCTCGAGCGACGCGGGCACGAGCACCGGCAAGGACGCCACCTTCAGGGCAAGCTCGGCGCCGGCCGTGGTCACCGGGGACGTCACATCGGTGACGCCGACGTCCGCGACGCTCCGCGGAGCGGTGACGCCGAACGGTCTCTCGACGACGTGGTGGTTCGAATACGGCACGTCGACCCGTTACGGCTCGAAGAGCTCGAACCAGAGCGCCGGGTCGGGGTCGAGCGCGAGAGCGGTCGCCGCGGGCGTGAAGAGCTTGCGGGCCGCGACCATCTATCACTACCGCCTCGTCGCCCAGAACTCGAGCGGTCGCAGTGTCGGCGCCGACCGGACGTTTTCCACCGTCGGTGCCCCGACCGTGCAGACCGGCGCGGCGCAGTCGGTCGGCCCGAGCGGCGCGGTCGTGACCGGGTCGCTCGACACCCGCGGGCGGCCGACGACCTGGTGGTTCGAGTTCGGCACGACCTCCAGTTACGGCACGAAGACGGCGGCAAAGAGCGCTGCGGCGACGGCGGGCGCGCAACCCGCAAGCGCGCCGCTGACCGGGCTGTCAGCGGCGACGACCTACCACTATCGGCTCGTGGCGAAGAGCGACGCCGGCACCACAGCCGGCGCCGACGCGACCTTCACGACCGCCGGCGTGACGCTCACCGTCGCCGCTCGAGAGGTCGTCTTCGGCGGTCGCATCCGCCTCTCCGGAGTCGTCCCGACCGGCCAGGCAGGCGAGCAGGTCGTGGTCTTCGCGCAGGCGTACAACGGCGGATCCTTCCACTCGATCGCGACGGTGCTCGCCGGCGTGAACGGCACCTGGGCGTACATGGCACGACCGCAGGTGAACACCTCATACGAGGCGAGCTGGCGCGGCGGCATCAGCGCAGCGGTCTCGATCGGCGTTCATCCCCGCATCACGTTCACCCGATTGCGCTCCGGCCGGTACCTCGTGCACGTGATCGGCGGTCGCTCGTTCGCCGGCCGGCGCATCCAGCTGCAGAGGCGAGGCACGAGCCGGTGGACAACCGTGAAGCGCGTGCGGCTCGGCGCCCGCTCGCGCGCAGAGTTTCGGGCCACGTTGCCGAAGGGGCGCTCGCAGCTCCGGATCGCGTTCAGCGTCAATCAGGCGGGCGCTGGATACCTCGGCGCGACGAGCCGTGTCCTGACGGTGACCCTGAAGCGCTGAGCGCGATCCGGTCCGGAATGAGCGGAGAATCCCTGGGATCTCAGGCTGCGACCAGGCTCTCCTTCGGATCGATGATCCCCAGGGTCTCGACGACCTCGAAGCGGCCGTTGCGCGCCTGGGCGATGTACATGTTCATCCGAACGTGGTGCTCGCCGGGCACCATCTCGGCCGGGCCGCCTGGTCCGTGGGCGATCGCCGCGTGATCGAGCGCGTCGACGACGTCGTCTTGATCCAGCGACCCTGCCTCGGTGACGGCGGCCGCCCACAGCTTGAGCCCTCTGTACATCCCCGAGCAGGCGCTGCCGGCCGTGAACTTGGCGTCGCCCGGATAGAGCTCGTTGTAGTGGGCGAGTAGCGCGTTGCTGAACGGATCGTCGACGTTCTCGTAGTAGTCGAGGCAGCTGTACAGCCCCTCGACGTGGGCGGCCGGCACGAGGTTCAGGAAGTTCTCGTCGAAGTATGTGCAGACGATCGATCCGCCTCGCTTCGCGAAGCCGGACTCGTGGAGGAGCTCGAGGAACGGTGAGAGCCCCGGGGGAACGATCGTGTTGAAGACGACGTCGGCACCGCTCGAGATGATTCGGTCGACGGTCGCGCGATAGTCGGTGTGATCGAGCGGGAAGTACTCCTCTCCGACGATCGAGCCACCGCCCGCCGCGACGACCTCCCGGACCTTCTCGTTCAGGACGTGCGGCCAGATGTAGTCCGCCGAGGGGAAGTAGAACGTCCTCGCGCCCGTCTCGGCCATCAGCCACGGGATGAGAGGCTCGATCTGCTGCGCAGGCACCGGACCGGTGCAGAAGATGAGCGGATCGCACTCCTGCCCTTCGTACTGCTCGGGGTAGATGTACAGCGTCCGGCCATCGACGACCGCCGGGCCTTTGATCGCCTGTCTAGTGGAGCTGTAGATGCCGCCGAGGATCACATCGACGTGATCCTCGTTGACCAGCTTGGCCGCCTTCGTTGCCGCTGCGCTGTCGGTCGTCTCGCTGTCTTCGAGGTACAGCTCGACCGGCCGGTCAAGCAGGCCGCCCTGCGCGTTCCAGTCGTCGACCACCATGCGGGCGACGTTGGCGTTTGCGACCCCCATGAACGAGAGGGGGCCGCTCTGGTCGGTGATGACGCCCACCTTGATGGGCTCGCTTGCGTGGTCCATGAGATTCCTCCGATCGTGGGCAGCGAGGGGTTAGGCGTCGTACGTGCCGCCGAGCACGGCGGCCTGCGGCCTGCCTTTGTGCCCGGCCTCTTGCATGATCGGGGGGACGTCGGGGTCGGAGACAAAGCTCTGCCAGCCATCCGCATCCCAGTCGAAGAGCACCCAGACCCGGTTCTCCTCGTTCGGGTCACGGAACACGCGCGCGCCCTTCGAGCCGTGCTGCCGGCGCTTGTCGGCGCCCTTCGTCGAGAAGATCTTCTCGAACCGGTCGAAATCCTCGACCTGGGTTGTTGCCAGGATCATCTTGGGCCTCCCTGCAGTCTCCGGCGCCGGGAGTCGACGCCGATGGTGCAGCGAGCTTGCGCCTCGGCGGTTCGGCCGGCATCGGCCGAATTACCTATGCCGAATGAACGAGCGGCGTACGGACGAGATCGTGCTCGAACGCCCAAAGCGTTGCGGCGGCTCGCGTCCGGACGCCGACCTTCTGGTAGACGTGCTGGACGTGGTGCCCGACCGTCCTTGGCGAGATGCCGAGACCTTCGGCGATCGCCTGGTTCGACTCACCACGTACGAGGACGAGGAGGACTTCCAGCTCGCGTTCGGTCAGCCCCGCAGGGAGGTCGCGAGCGCGCGGCGGCAGGCGGTGTCCGCCCGCGTTGAGCACTGCGTCGACTGCGTCGGCGTCGAGCCGGCCCTCTCGGGCCTCACGCAGCAGCTCTCTCTCTGCGGCCGCCGCGTCGAGCGCCGGCCGGTAGGGCCGTCGCTCGCGCATTGCGCTGTAGCAGTCGGCGGCGGCGAGGATTCGGGCCGGCTGGTCGAGCGCCGGGCCGCGCGTTCCGCGGTGATAGCCGGAGCCGTCGAGGCGTTCGTGGTGCGTACCGGCAAGCACTCCGAGCGGAGCAAGCGTGGGCGACTGGGCGAATGCGCGCTCGGTGAAGTGGGGGTGGAGCCGAACGCGCTCCCACTCCCCGAAGCCGAGCGGCCCCGGCTTCTCCCAGATCGCGTTCGAGACGCCGACGCGGCCAAGATCGTGGGCCAGCGCCGCGCGCCGCACCAGCGTCACCGAAGCTGCCGGTAAGCCCAGTCGCCAGGCGGCGGCCTCGGCGAGCTCAGACACATCCGTCGAGTGCTCACGGAGCCAGGGCGACTTGAGACCGGTGAGCGCGGCGATCGCCGCGAAGGCGGCGTCGACCCGGGCGCCCGCAATCCAGATCTGCGGAAACGGCTCGCTCTCGAGCGCCTGCTCCCACATCTGTGCCTCGTCGAGCCCGGCGAGGAGATCTGCGAAGTTGCGTGTCGCGAGCTCGGCGAGTCGAGGGTCGTACGCCGCACCTGAACGACGCTCGACAACGGCGCGTGCTTCGTCGGGGCCGGCGGCGGTGAGGAAGAGGGAGATGTCCCTCGCCACGTGGAGCAGGCGCATCGGCAAGGGAAGCGCGTCCCCGCGAACGTCGGGGAAGCCCCTTCCGTCCCACCGCGCGAAGACGTACTCGAGCGCCGCCTGGATGCTCGAGTTGAGCTCGAGCCACCCGGCGAACCGCTGCGCAACTTCGCACATCGTCGCGAACGAGTCCCGGGCCCTGGGGCCGGCGTTGGCGATCGCCTCGTCGATCAGCGCAGCGCGAAGCGCCGGAGGCCGGCCGGCTCCGATGGTGGCCCGGTAGAACCCAAGCACCTCAGCCGGATTCGTCGTGTCGATGAGGAAGAACGCGGCTCTGTAGCTGATGTCGTCGTCGTACACCTGGATCGCCTCGTGCCCGTTCGATGTGCATCCCGAGGCGTGCAGCAGGGCAACGTAGTAGGTGTCGGCGAGCTCGGCGGCCGACGCGCCCGCAAGCTCTCCCAGTCGAATGGCGAGCACCGCCGTGCGTAATGCATGCTCGAGCGGCTGGCCGGTGCCGAGGTCGGTAGCGAGTGAAAGGGCACCAACCACCTCCGCCGCACGAATCGGTCGCTCCACTACCGGCGGCACTGTCGCCTCTAGTTCCGGCGTCACAGCGACACCCTACTCGGGTTGCACGCCAGTTCGGGGGGCGTTGCCCGCCGGGGCTACGCCGCGACGCGACTACGTGCGCGCGCACGCGAGATGAGATCGCGATACCAGTAGAAGCTGTCTTTTGGGATGCGCTCGAGAGTCGGGTAGTCGACGTACACGAGGCCGAACCGCTTTGAATAGCCGAGTGCCCATTCGAAGTTGTCGAGCAGCGACCAGACGAAGTAGCCACGAACCGGAGTGCCGCGCGCCATCGCTTGCTCGATCGACTCGATGTATGCGGCGAGGTAGTCGCGTCGCTCGATGTCATGAATCAGCCCGTCGTGGGTGCGGACGTCTGCGAACGAAGCACCGTTCTCGGTCACGTAGAGCGACGGCGCCGCGTATTCCTCGTGGAGACGCTCGAGAACCTCGGCGATGCCGTTCGGGTAGACCTCCCATCCCATGTCGGTGAGTTGCGCGGTGGGGGCTCGCATTTCCACAGGGGGCCCACCAGCCGCATTCGCTCGGACGAGCGTCCGGGAGTAGTTGTTGACGCCCACGAAGTCGAGCGGGGCCGCGATCGCCGCGAGGTCACCGTCTTTCACCATTGGAGCGAGATGCCCGAAGTGCTCGAGCATGTCGACCGGGTATTCCCCACGGAGTACGGGATCGAAGAACCAACGATTCCGAGCCCCGTCGGCGAGACGAGCGGCTTTGCGATCTGCTTCGCTGTCGGTCGCCGGGTGCGCGGGCCACGAATCGAGCACGATTCCGACTTCAGCGCGAGGGCAGTGAGCTCGTAGTCGTTCCACGGCCCAACCGTGCGAGAGGAGCACGTGATGCGCGGCGGCGAGTGCGTCCGAGGCGCTCGACCTCCCAGGTGCGTGCACACCGTGGCCGTATCCGAGCCATGAGGCGCAGAACGGCTCGTTGTGCGTCGTCCAATCCATGACGCGGTCGCCGAGCCGAGCCGCAACCACGTCCACGTAGTCGACGAATGCGTCTGCAGTTGCGCGCACGGGCCAACCGCCTGCTTCCTCCAAGACCTGCGGCAGGTCCCAGTGATAGAGGGTCACGAAGGGTCGAATCCCTGCCTCGAGCAGGGCGTCGACCAGACGGTCGTAGAAATCCAGGCCGGCCTCGTTGACGCGGCCGCGACCATCAGGCAGGACGCGCGGCCACGCAATCGAGAAGCGCAGCGCGTCGAGGCCGAGCTCCTGCATCAGGGAGATGTCTTCGGGGTAGCGATGGTAGAAGTCGCATGCGACCGCCCCGGACTCGCCGCCTCGCACCTTGCCGGGTGTGGCCGCGAAGCGATCCCAGATGCTCTCGCCACGACCGTCGGCGGTCGCGGCTCCCTCGATTTGATACGCCGCGGTCGCGGCGCCCCAGAGGAACGGCTGCCCTTGCAACAAGCTCACGCTCATGATCGCTCCGCGTCGGCCAGTGGGTGCTCGTAGGCGAACCGCACCAGATCCTCGACGTATGCGAATGCGAGCCCGGTGACGGTGTCGGCTGCTCCGTAGTAGATCGCCATGCGGCCGGTTGGTGCGTCGCAGAGTGCTGCACAGGGGAAGACCACGTTCGGCACGTCGCCGACACATTCGTACTGTTTCTCCGGAGCCAGCACGTAGGGTGCGGCACGTGCGATGACCTTCCAGGGCTCGTCATGATCGAGGATCGCGACGCCGAGGCCGTAGACGAACCCGTTGCACGATGTGAGGACGCCGTGGTAGAGAAGCAGCCAACCCTCTGACGTTTCGAGTGGGACGGGGCCGCCACCGACCTTGGTTGCCTGCCACGAGTTCGCAACCGTCCCGAGCACGTGCCGGTGCCGCCCCCAGAAGCACAGATCTGGGCTCTCGCTGTAGAAGATGTCGCCGAACGGGGTGTGCCCGTTGTCCGACGGGCGAGAGAGCATTGCGTAGCGTCCTTTGATCTTGCGCGGGAAGAGAACGCCATTGCGATTGAAGGGTAAGAACGCATTCTCGAGTTGGTGGAAACTCTCGAAATCGACGGTCCAGCCGACGCCGATGGTCGGCCCGTGGTACCCGTTGCACCAGGTCACGTAGAAGCGATCGTCGATCCAGACGACCCGTGGGTCATAGCGGTAGACGAAGTCGGCGAGTTCGGCGTCGTCGCAGATGAACCGGATCGGGGCCGGATCGAGCTCCCACTCCAGCCCATCGCGACTGAAGCCGCGGTGCAGTTGCATCCTCCTTGTCCAGTCGTCACAGCGGAACACGCCGGCATATCCGCTGTCGAACGGGACAACTGCGCTGTTGAAGATGCTGTTCGACGTCGGAAGCAGATCACGTGGGATCACCGGGTTCCGCGAGTAGCGCCAGATGGGTCGCGCGTATCCGGCGGGGCGGTCCTCCCATGGGATGGCGGGAAGCTCGCTGCCACCGAGGATCTCGATGCTCGAAGCGGCGGCGGCCGACATCACGCCGCCTCGCCAATCGAGTCGACCGCTGTGCGCCGCACAAGGTGGTCGGCCTCGAACTCAACAAGCCGCGACCCGAGGGAGTCGATCTCCACCGCGTCGCGCGCCCGGTCGTATTCAGCCTCGGCGTCCGCCCATTTGCGGTGTAGCTGCGGCACCGACGCGAGCAACATCCGCGTGTACGAGTGCTGAGGATTGCCGAACACCTTGGCCGTTGCGCCCATCTCGACGATCACCCCATGACGCAGGATCACCGTTCGATCGCTGATGTAGTTGCCGAGCGAAAGGTCGTGCGTGATGAACAGGATCCCTAGCCCGCGCGCCTTCAGATCGCCGAGCAAATTGAGTACGTCAATGCGCGTCGATGCATCGAGCATGCTGATGATCTCGTCCGCGACGAGAAACTCGATGTCGAGGAGCAGCGCCCGCGCGACAAGTAGTCGTTGAAGTTGCCCTCCGCTCAGCTGGTGCGGGAACTTGTGCAGCACCTGGGTCGAATCGAGTGAGACCGCCTCGAGTGCGGCGTCGATCTTGTCCGCCCACTCACGCCGATCGACCTGCGGGAAGTACGCTTCCTTGATCATCGCGAAGACCCGGTCGGCCTTGTAGATCGGGTTGTACGAGCTGAAAGGATCCTGGAAGACGCCCTGCGCGTGTCGGTAGTACTCCTTCAGCGCGTGCCCCTTCAGCGGTGCCACATCCTGCCCCTTGAAGGAGATCGTCCCGGAGGTGACCGGCGAGAGGCGCAGCATCATCCGGCCGATCGTCGACTTGCCGCTGCCGCTCTCTCCGATCAGCGACACGACCTCGCCCGCATGAACGTCAAAGCAGACGTCGCGCACCGCGGTAAGCCGTTTTCCGCCGAAGGCGCCGACCTTGTAGACCTTGCAGCAGTTGTCGAGGTGGATGAGCGCGCTCACCTCTGCATCTCCCAGCACGCGACCTGATGCCCCTCGCCGACCTGGACGAACGGCGGCCGCTTCTTGCAGGCGGCTGACGCCAGTGGACAGCGATCGCGGAAGCGGCAGCCTTCGGGCGGATCAAGCAGCGCCGGGGGTGTCCCGGGAATGCCCTTGAGTCTCTGCTCGTCGTACCTCACCCCAACCTCCGGCAACGAGGCAATGAGCAACTTCGTGTAGGGATGTCGTGGCGCGTTGATGATCACATCTGCGGGCGCCTTCTCGGCCAGGTGGCCCGCATACATCACGAGGATGGTGTCGGCGACCTGGTAGAGAATCGAGATGTCGTGGGTGATCACGATCATGCTCTTTACGAACTCACGCTCGCGGAATTCGACCAGCATTCGAGCGACCGCCTTCTGTGTCGACACATCGAGCGCTGAGGTGATCTCGTCGGCGATCAGGAGTGACGGGTTGAGCAGCGTCGAGATCACCATGACCATGCGCTGCTTCATCCCGCCCGACAACTCGATCGGGTACATGCCGAGCACCTCTTCGGACAACCCGACAAGCTCGAGCCTCCGGACGAGCTCGTCGACCACGGTCTTGTACGCGACGCCGCGCGAATGCAGCAACTCTGCGGTCATGCGCCCGATTCTCCGAGTTGGATTGAGCGCACTCATTGCGTACTGCGGGATGACCGAGATTTGCCGGAAGCGATGCTCGTTCATCGCCTCGAAGTCCCAGATCGGAAGGGATGTTCCGTCGAGCGAGGCGCTGCCGCCGATGTACTTCATGCGACCCGTGAGGTAGACGAGGCTGTTGCCGAGGCTCGACTTGCCGCAACCCGACTCGCCCGCGAGGCCCATGATCTCGCCGTCCGCGATATCGAACGTGACACCGTCCACCGCGCGCACATCACCATGGAGCGTCCGGTAGTAGACCCTGAGGTCGTCGACCTGGAGGCCCATCACATGTTCCTCAGGCGCGGATTGAAGACCTCGTCGAGCCCCACGTTCATCACGTAGAGCGACCCGACGATCGCCATGATCGCCAGCCCGGGCGGCAGGAACCACCACCAAAGGTGGAGCTGCAGCGCCGCGTTCTGTACCGAGAGCTGCATCATCATGCCGAGTGAGATCGTGTTCGACGGTCCGAGCCCGATGAAATCGAGCGTTGCAGCGATCAGGATCGAGCCGCCGAACAGCAGGATGAACATCATGAACAGATAGGAGCTCATGTTCGGCGCGATCTCCTTGAAGATGATCTTCGTGCTGCCCTCGCCGCTCAGTCGCGCGAGGTTGACGAACTCCCGCGACGTGAGCGAGAAGGTCTGAGCGCGTAGGGCGCGGGCGGCCCAGGGCCACGACGTCAACCCGATGAAGATCGCCTCGGTCATGATCCCACGCACCTGCAAGTAGGCGGCAATGACGAGTAGCAATGCGAACGTCGGAATGACGAGCACGATGTTCGTGAGCATGTTCAGCATCTCGTCGACCATGCCGCCTCTGTAGCCGGCGGTGAAGCCGACGAGCATTCCGACGATCGCTGCGATACCACCCCCGAGCGCCCCCACGATGAACGCGAGGCGCAAGCCGTTGACGAACTGGGCATAGACGTCCTGGCCGAGCAGCGTCGTGCCGAACCAGTAGCCGTCCTTCATCGTCGGGGCATGCGAGAGGTTGCCGCCGAACTCGAGCGGCGGATGCTGTGCGAGCATCGGGCCGAAGACGGCGAACAACAGCATCACGAGCGTGACGCCGAGTCCGAAGACGAGCTTCCTGTTCCGCAGTCCGAAGTAGATCGTCTCGCGCAGGCCGGACATGACCGGGGTCGCGGGCACCGGGGGCGCCGCCGGCGTCTTCTCGGTGGCGAGCGACTTCGGGATCGCGGCACCGGTGCTCACGCCTGCCCCCCTTGCATGCCGATCCGCGTTCTCGGGTCGACGAGGACGTACACGATGTCGACGAGGAAGTTGGCGACGAGGACGCCGACGATGATGAACAGGAAGATGCCCTGGATCACGAAGTAGTCCTCGTTCGTGATCGCGCGGTAGATCTGGTAACCGAGGCCGGGGTACGAGAAGACGATCTCGGTGACGAGTGCGCCGGCGATGACCGCGCCGAGCGAGAGGGCGAGGCCGCTGATCTGCGGCAGCATCGCGTTGCGAAACGCGTACTTGCGCACCAGACGCCTGGGTGCTCCGAGCGCCTCGAGGTAATGCGCGTAGTCGGACTCGAGCTCGTAGATGATCATGTTCCGCATGCCGATCGCCCAGCCGCCGCAAGAGACGAGGAAGAGCGAGAGGAACGGCAGCACCCAGTGGTGGAGCAAGTCGAGGATGAAAGCCACCGACCAGCCGCGGCCCGCGGTCGGGCTGTACGCGAGCCCGACAGGCATGAGGCTCATCGTGATCGCGAACACCCAGACGAGCACGATTGCGAGCCACATGTACGGCGTCGCTGTGAGCATGTAGCCGAGAGGAAGAACAGTGTTGTCAAGGACCTTCCTGCGCGCTGCAAGCGCACCGAGCTTGTTCCCCACCCACCAGCTCAGCAGGATCGACGGAATGAGCAGCCCCAGCGTGTACGGGATCGCGTTCACGATGATCGACGTCACGGGTGATGGGAACTGCAAGATGCTCGTGCCCAGATCGCCGTGGAAGAGCGAGACCCAGAAGTAGTAGTACTGCTTCCATAAGGGCGAATCGAGGTTGAAGGACCGCATGTAGTTGTCGTAGACATGCTGGGCGACCTTTGGGTCCTGGATCTGGATCCTGCCCATCAGCGTCAGGACGGGGTTTCCCGGCATCAGGTGCGGGATCGACCAGTCGATCGTCACGGCAGCGACGAACGTGAGGCTGTAGATCGCGAGCTTTCTCAGTAGGTAACGCCACATGGGATCGCCTCACTCGAATCGTCGAAAACCCGCACCGCTCCTCCTGTCGACGATTGCCTGGAGGAGGAGCGGTGCTTTGTTCATCGAGGCTCGGTGGTCGCGGCGGCTAGCCGCCGGTCGTCTGCCTCTCGGTGCTCTTCAGATGGGTGATCGTGTCGATCCCCGTCATCTGTAGGTACCCGTTCCACATCACCGGCACGTACTTGCGGCTGCTCGTCGCAGACGGCCAGTTCGTCCAGTACTTCGTGGTCATCTGTGCCCAGATGCCGTTGTACCAGAGCGGAATCGCAGGCAGATCCTTCATCAGGATCGTCTGGAGCTGATCGTTGATTGCCGTGATTTCCTTCGTGTTCGACGGCAACGTCCGATCGAGCTTCTGCGTGAGGGCCCACGCAGTCGGGTTTTCGTAACGCCCGTAGTTCGCGAACGTCTGCCCGGTTCCGGTCGTGATGACCGGCAGGTGGAAGACGCCGTTCCAGTACGTCCACGGGTTGTCACTCAGTTGATAGTGGTTGTCGACCACGAGGTCGAACTTGCCCACGTTGCGGTCCGACTGCCAGGTGTTGAAGTCCTTCACCTTGGAGTGGAGCCGGATCCCCGCGTCCTTGGCGGATGCGACGATCATGTCGCGAGCGGCCTCCCAGTCAGACCAGCCCTGCGGAACCGAGATCTCGAGGTCGATCTTCGAGCCGTCCTTGTTCTCGAACATCCCAGAGCCGTCGAGCTTGTAGCCCGCCTTCAGCAGCAGAGCCTTCGCCGCTGCGGCGTTGTGCGTGAAGCCGTACTTCTTCACCAGGCTGGTATTGATCGTCGACTTCCAGGTCGGCAGCAACCCGGTGGGGCTCGCCTTCAGCACGAGGTTCCCGTAGTCGTCGCTGACGATCTTGTTGATGTCGATCGACATTGCGAGCGCCTTGCGGAAGGTCACATCATTCAGCGGCACCTGAGACGTGTTCGGTTCGAGCCACGCGGTGTTCGCCGAGAGCATGTATGGAGCCTTCGAGAAGTACGTGTGGACCTTGCCGGAGTCGACGAGCTTGCTGACGCCTGGCAGGTAGTTGTTGTTCAGGTCCTCGACGCCCGCGAGCACAGCCGAGAGGCTGTTCGTGTTGCTCGTGTTCACGAGGTCGACGATGTACTTCGGAGCCGGCGACGGGCTGAGACCCTGGGCGGACGCCCACCAGTGCGCCCGCTTCTCCCAGACGACGCGTGTGGTCACGTCGAAGCCAGAGGTGTCCAGCTTGTACGGACCGGTGCCGATCGGGTTATGCGGGTTGTAGGTCGTGAGCTCCTGTGCAGTCTTGATCGTCTTGCCCTGGATCGGGCTGATCATCGGCATGTTCCAGATCATGTTCTGCCACTGCACGTAGTTCGGGGTTCCCTTGAAGTTGAAGACGACGGTGTTGCCCTTCACCGCGATGGGCTTCAAGTTCAAGTAGAGGTTGTTCCAGGCAGAGGTATTGAAGCGCGCGAGGTTCACGTTGAACCTGACGTCACTGCCCGTGAACGTCTTGCCGTCGGACCATTTGATGCCCGGCCGCACGACGATCGTGTACTGCTTGGCGCCGGTCCAGCTTGCGGACTGCGCCAACCAGTTGACGTACTTGTTCGCGAGCGGGTCATAGCGGAGCAGTGTCTCGTTGACGAGCCCGATCATTCCGGCGGCGTTGTTGCCGACGTACGGGTTCATCCCGGCGATGTTGCCCCACTGCGAGCCGCTCGTGACGAGCGTGGCCGAGCGCGGGTAAGCCTTCGCCTGGTACGAGGCGCCTGCGCCGCTCGAACCGAGCGTCGCGGCGATAGCCATGGCGGCAACGGCGACGAGCGCCCAGCCGACCGTAGTGCGCTTTCCACGAATGGCCATTTGTCCTCCTCTTGTCACCGGTGGTAACCCGGACGGGTCCCTACCAACGAGAGGTTTCGCACCCGCGTGACGGCAGCGCATCCGTGACTCGCCTGTCTCACCGTTCGGGAAAGTACGTTTGAAGACGGCAGCCGAAGTCTCTTAAACGTGCTGAGGCGATCCGTCGCGTAGGCCTAGAGGCCGGGGCGTACCGACGCGAGGCGTGCGAAGACGACGAGGCGGCGCAGGTCGGTTCGAGGAGGATGGCACGCAGTCAGCACGAGCTGCTCGCCGTGGACGGGTCGAAGCGGCCACACCTGCCGCTGCGGCAGGATGCGCATGCGGAACACGCGGTACACGTAACGGCGATGCTTCATGACGAGGACGATCTGATCGTTCCTCCGCAAGAGATTGATCCTGAGAAACGGGTGCGTGTGGGTGACGCGGTGGCCGGCGATGCCGACGGTGCCGCCATGCCCCGGCAAGGAGGTGCTCGGATAGTGACCGGGGCCACGGTCGACGACCGGGGCGGAGGTTCCCTGGCGGAACACGACGTTGACCCCAAGCCGCGGGATGACCAGCCTGCCGAGCGCCGCGCCTGTCGCGGGTCGCACGACAGGCGCGGCTTGCACGATGGCTACGGGCGTCGCGATCACGGTGTGTATGCGAGCCCTCCCGCCGGAGCCTCGGTGCTCGAGCTCGGTCGTGTCGGTTTCACGACCGGCTGAGCCTTCTTCGTTTTCGTGCGAACAGCAGCGGCTGTCGCCGCTGTCGTCTTCTTCGTCGGGTGAATCACCGGCGGCGAGAAGGGCGCGGTCGTAGTCGTAGTCGCCGCATCCGTCGTCGTTGCTTCGGTCGTCGTCACCCCGGTCGTCATCGTCGTCGACTCGACCGCCGTTGTCGTCGACGCGACCGAGGTCGTCGTCGGCACCGTGGTTGTTGTCGGCACCGTGGTTGTTGTCGCCGCCGTGGTCGTTTCCTCAACGGTGGTCGTCGTGACGACCGCCACACAGCCGTTCGACCAGGTCGACTGCCCGCTCGCCCAACCCTGACCAGCGATCAGCGACACATTCGAGTCGCCCTGGTTCGACTGGTAGATGAACGGCGGGATGATGTCCCGTCCGTCCTGGTGCGAGGATCCAGCATGGCCGAACACGACGCCCGCGGACGGCGCGATCGCTTCGTAGCCGCCGTTCCCCAGCGCGTGGCAGATCGGCACGTGGTCGCCCGGGCCTATGGTCGAGCCAGGCACGAAACCGCCGGGCGGGCCCGCACCGGCGATTGATGTCCCAAAGGCGAAGCCCACGGCCGCGAGCACTGACGCACCGCCTGCCGCAATGGTGCGCTTCATCGTTACCGCCTCCCTGACCCTCTCCCATGTCTTCCATGAGGGCCTAGTTCAATGGTTCCAGCGGTGGTAGGGGTGCGACTCCGGAGATGTACCGATTTCGGCGCGCAAAGTACTGAGCGCCCGCACGCCGCCCCGCCCGGTAGACGCGCCTCATTCCTTTCCTGATGCGAGCACCGTGTGAAACGTCCGACTCGTTCGCGCGTCGCCATTCGGCCACGGAGATGCCGCCTCGGAGAATTTCAGTCGAAGGGTGTCGAGCGAAGCGATCAGGTCGTCGCGCCCCGCGAGCTCCACGGCCGCAAACGCGCAGTCGTCGACCCCCCAGAAAGGACAGCTGAGCTTCGTGCACTCGGTGTCGGCGGAGAGGAGACAGTCCATGCCGTCAGGGTATGGAGGCGCGCGCCGACAAACATCGGGGAGTTCAACGACGCACATCAGGGTGTTCCCGGACACCGAGGCCCGCGCCACGACGAAATTCGTCGAGCCGGTTCCGCTTTCGTCCACTTCATCTGTGAGCTTTTGGCTTCCGGCCTTGCGGCCTTTTTCCTACGGCTTGCAGATGCAGCTTCGACCTACTCGCGGTCCGTGCTCGACGCACCTGGATGATCACCCGCGGCCGACGGCGCGCGCATCCGGGAAACCACGTATCTCTCGATCGGTGTGGCCGCCGATGCCGCCTGCGCGAGTCTGGAGCAGAATCGCAGGCGAAGGGATCACGAAGCCATGACGCGGCCGAGCGACCAGGAGCGACGGGCCGTCCGCCACTCCCAGGGAGCAACAAGGAGGCAAGAAATGACAACCCATGCACCGCCGAGAATCCTGGTTGACGAGCTCGAACATTCCGGCGTCTCGTACGACCTCATCCGCCATCCGCCCACGAAGACCGCCCGCGAAGAAGCTCGCGCGTTGCACGTCTCACCATCACAGGTCGCGAAGACGATTGTCCTCGTGTCTCCGAACGGAATCGTTCGCGCCGTCGTGCCCGCATCGAGTCGCATCGATTTGCGGAAGGTTCGAGCGATCCTCCAAGCGCCCGATGTCCGCCTCGCCACCGAGCAAGAGCTTGCCGGCGCCTATCCCGACTTCGAGCTCGGCGCGGTTCCGCCCTTCGCGCTCGGTAACGGGGACAAGGTTATCGTCGACGTCCGGCTCTGCTTTTGCGATGAAGTACTACTCGAGGCCGGAACACACGAACAGTCGTTGCGCCTCCAGACGAGTGACCTACTGGAGCTCGCTGACGCCAGCCTCGCCGACATCTGCGAAAGCTGAGGGAGCGCGATGACTACGACCTGTCTTCATGTTGAGATCGAAGCGCCCGATGGTCATGCCGCGCTCGAGCTCGAGTACCGACTCGCGCATCTCGCTCCTACCACTGTCGGACGCGATGGCCATTGGTTCGTCGAGATCGACGCTGACACCGATACTCTCGACGAGATCGAAGGAGCAGTCGCCGGCTGGCTGAGAGGAATCGGCGAACTCGCCGCGACCGTGTACCTCGACGGCCGCCGGACCGATCGCGTCCGTGCGCAAGGAGGCGTGTAGGTTCACGGCCACTCCCACTGGTCGCACTCGCGGCTGCGTTCGCACACTTCGGTCTGCGGCTTCTCCGAATCGGCGATCAGCGATGACGCCGATGCTCCCTCAGTCCGTCTCCTCGACTCTGGAGGCAAGGCGACATTCGAGGGAGGATGAGATGTGGCAGACAGTCAAGACCGTCGAGCGTGGGTCCACAAGGTTTGAGTGCGCCATGTGTCACGTTCCAGTCACGATGACAGAGAAGAATGGACTGGG
>JBAQHS010000092.1:0-5088 GCA_049288455.1 Gaiellaceae bacterium
TCGTCCACCCACGACCGCATGCTCGAGCTCGTCGAAGCGGGAGTCGACGCCGTTCGCCTCAACCTCTCGCACGGGAACCACGAGACGCACGCCGCAGGCGCAGCCGTCGTGCGCGCGGTGCAGGCCGAGACCGGCAAGCCGCTGGCCCTGATCGCCGACCTCCAGGGCCCGAAGCTTCGGATCGGCGATCTCGACGAGCCACGGGTGCTGCTGAAGGACGAGGAGCTGATCGTCGTCGGTGAGCAGCATGCGGACAACGGCGAATTACCGGTCGCGCCTGCCGTGATCAGTGAGGTGTTGCGGCCCGGCCACGACATCCTCATCGACGACGGCCTCGTGCGCTTGACCGTCCAGGAGGTCGAGCATGGGCGTGCTCGCTGCCTCGTCGTCGTCGGCGGCGAGGTGAAGTCGCACAAGGGCGTCAACCTCCCCGGCGTGCCCGTCCCGATCCCGTCGCTGACGAAGAAGGATCTGGACGACCTCGATTTCGCGCTCAACCTCGGCGTCGACTTCGTCGCGCTGTCGTTCGTCCGGGCTGCCGCCGATGTGCGCGACCTGCAGGCGATCATCCGCCAGCACGGTTCTCCGGCCCGCGTGATCGCAAAGATCGAGAAGGCCGAAGCGGTCGAGGCGCTCGAAGAGGTGCTCGCGGAGGCCGACGCGATCATGGTTGCCCGCGGCGACCTCGGCGTCGAGATCGGTGCCGCCACCGTGCCGCTCCTGCAGAAGAAGATCATCCTCCGCTGCCTCGAGGCCGGCAAGCCGGTGATCACCGCAACGCAGATGCTCGAGTCGATGATCGAGCACGCCGAGCCGACCCGAGCCGAGGCGAGTGACGTCGCGAACGCGATCCTCGACGGGACGTCGGCGGTCATGCTGTCCGCCGAGACGGCGACGGGGAACTATCCGATCGAAGCGGTGCGCACGATGGACACGATCGCGCGCGCCGTCGAGCCGTCGATGGGCTACCGCCACCAGGCACCAGAGCCGGGCGAGCAGACGACGGTCGGCCGCGCGATGTCGAACGCTGCGTGCGACCTGGCCGAGACGATCGGCGCACGGGCGATTCTCGTCCCGACGTTCACCGGGCGCACCGCCTCGGGCGTCGCCCGCCTTCGGCCGCGGCGGCCGATCGTCGGTCTCTCGCATCACCAGACCGCGGTGCAGCAGATGGCACTCGAGTGGGGGGTGACGCCGATCCTGATGCCGCAGACCGAGAACGTCGAGGACCTGTGGTCACGCTCGCTCGAATGGGCCCTCAACTCGGGTGGCATCGACAAGGGCGACCGCGTCGTCCTCACCGCCGGCACCGCCGTCAACCTGCCCGGCTCGACGAACGTGATCAAGGTCGACATCGCCTAGCGACGCGCGGCGGGACGAGGGAATCGCGGTCGTGCGAAGAACGAGAAGGGATGATCCGGCTGCGCCCGACACGGCTCCTCGCAGTGGCCGGTCTCACACTCGTCGCGTTCCTCTACTGGAAGCCGGCGCACACCTACATGCACACGAAGCAGCAGTTGCAGGCGCGCAATGCCGAGGTGCAGGTGCTCCGCGTGCAGAAGGCGCACCTCGAGAAGCGGATCGCGCAAGCCGCGACCGGCGGCCAGCTCGTGCGGGAGGCTCGGCGCCTCGGCCTCGTGAAGCCGAACGAGCGGCTCTTCATCGTGAAGGGCATTCCCGCGTGGCGCCGCGCGCAGCACAGCAAGTAGCTCACCTACGCTGCAGCCTGTGACTGACCGCGAGATTGTCGGCCGGCAGCTCGGACGGACGCCGCGTGCGTTTCGCCGGGTCGCGGTTCGGTGCCCGTTCGGCCGACCGGCGGTGACCGAACAGGAACCGCGTGACGAGGACGGGCATCCGTTCCCGACCCAGTTCTACGTCACGTGCACGTACCTCGTGGCGGCGATCTCGCGGCTCGAGGCCGCGGGAGCCGTCGAGCGGTGGAGCCGGGCCGCAGTCGACGACCCCGACCTGGCGGCGAGCCTCGAGGCGGCGCAGGCGCAGCAGCGTGCGCTGCGGCCGGAGATCGACGCAGGCATCGGTGGCTCGACGCGGGCCGGCAGCCTCAAGTGCCTGCACGCTCACGCCGCATTCGCGCTTGCGCAACCGGGCTACGAGCTCGGCAACCGGATCCTTGCGGAACTCCCCGCGCTCTGGCCCGACTCTTGCTGTACTGAGTAAGTGCTCCCGGCCGCAAACACCATTGTCTCCCCGACCGGCTGCAAACCAGCGCATGGCTGCGTCCTCGGTCGCCCCGACCGGAAGCACTAGATGGAGATCGAACTTGCACGCCAGCAGTGGCAGGACGGGAACCGTCGCGTCGAGGCGTCCCGCCCGAACGCGCGGCGATACCTCGAGTTGACCGGCCAGGTCGAGGTGGTCGTCAACGTCTTGCGCCAGCGTGTCGGCCAGGTCTTCACGCTCGCGGAGCTCGCAGAGGCCTATGACGGAGTCGACCGCTGGGCCGGTGCGGCGATCGAAGAGGCCGATCCGGACGAGTCCCCGGCGACGGAGCCGGGCACGGTGGCCGACGCGGCGTTTCACCTGTACGCGCGCGGCGCGACGGACTACCGCCCGTGATGCGGCGCGCTCTCGTCGCAGGGGCGATCGTGGTCGTCTTTGTGCTGGGAATCGCCGTTGGTGAGGCCGCCCACGACAATCCGAAGCCGGGCGGGACACAAACGCTTGTTCGCACGCTGCGGCCACTGCCACTCGCGCCTGCCGCCCTCGAAACGGTCACGGTGACCGCGCCAAACCGATGATCTTGTTTAGGTACCTGCAGCTTTGGCTACTTTTCGGGGGATGAGCTACCCCGGCAGACGCCCTCCGGCAGGCGAATCGGACTGGCTGACCCTCGGCCAGGCTGCGAAGTTCCTCGGCGTCGCCCAGTCGACGATCCGCAAGTGGTCCGATCAGGGCCGCGTGCCGGCGTTCTACACGCCGGGTGGACACCGGCGCTATCGCCGCGGCGATCTCGAGACGTTCCTCGACCGCTCAGGGCCGGGTCCGCGCGGAGGCGGGCCGCTCGTGCTCGTCGTGGACGACGATGCTCGCCTGCGCGAGTTCGTGCGCGTGAATCTCGAGATGGAGGGCTACACGGTCCGCGAGGCATCGAGCGCCGACGAAGCGCTCGCAGCACTTGAGGACCAGGCGCCGCAACTCGTGCTCCTCGACGTCGTGATGCCGGGCGTCGACGGCTGGCAGATGCTGCAGCGGATGCAGGAGCGTCACGGGTCGATCCCAGTGATCATGTTTAGCGGCAAGGTCGACGACGAGTCGGCCGCCGACGCGGAGCAGCGTGGCGCGCGCGCGTTCGTCGGCAAACCGTTTGACCCGCAGCAGTTGATCGAGCGTGCCAAGCAGCTCGTGCCTGCTTGATCTCCCTCGACAAGCACATCGAGCACTTCATCGTCGCCCACCGGGCCGGGTGGCTCGACTGGTTCTTCATCGGGCTCTCGCGTGTCGGCACGCTGGGCGTCGTTTGGGTCGTGATCGCGGCCGTGCTCGCGTTGCTCTGGCGGCGGCCGTGGCTGCTCGTGGGTGTCGTCGCGGCCGACGTGATCGCCGACTCGCTGGCCGGGCTCGGCAAGACGCTCGTGCATCGCCATCGGCCGTTCGTGACGCAACTGGGGGCGAAGACGTCGACGCACTCGTTCCCGTCAGGTCACTCGGCGACGAGTTTCGCGTGCGCGCTGATGCTGGCGTCGGCAGCTCCGCGCCTGCGCGTCCCCGCCTTCACGCTCGCGGCGCTGATCGCGTTCTCACGGCTCTACAACGGCGACCACTTTCCGCTCGACGTGATCGCCGGCTCGGTGCTCGGGCTTTTGGTCGCTACAGCTCTTCTGCAGCTCGGAGCAATCCGCCGGCGATCACGGCCAGCGCTGCCACAAGACTGATCCAGATGCCGATGCCGCGGCCGTCCGCAGGCAACACCGAATCGGGGATCGAGATGATTCGGATCAGGACGAAGATCGCGGCGAGCGCGCCGAGCGCGAGCACGACAAGGCTCTCGGGTACCGACGGTGGAAGCTCGAAGCCGAGCTCGCGCAGCGCCACGATCGCAAGGATCGCGAAGCCGATCACGAACACGAGCTTGCCGAGCAGGCCGACATGCCAGCCGATCACGGCGAGCTTCACGCCGACACCGGAGCCGGCGTACCAATCCATGAACGACGAGAGCGCGAGCACGAGCCCCGCGATCCAGGTCACTCGCTCGCCGTAGGCCCACAGACCACCCGTCGCGGTACGGGGGTAGGCTCCTGGGGCCGGCGTTCCGGCCGCAGGAACCTCGAGCTCGAAGAAGTCAGGGGTTTCCACGGCGCTAAGTATGGGGATCATTCCGGTCGGCAGAGGCCAGAACGGTGCGGGAGGGGGTCAGCGATGCTCGATCAGGCTGGGAACCAGGCAGGACAGGGGACGGCACCGGACGGCGACCACGTGGAGTTCTTCGCCGCGGGGGTGCGCGTGGCGGGGGCGTATCGCTGCGCCGAGTGCGCCTACGGCGTGACCGTTCGCGGCGCCCTGCCGGCGTGCCCGATGTGCGCCGGCGAGAGCTGGGAAGCGGCGCCGTGGGGCCCGTTCTCGCGGGCAGCCGACAGTTCCACCGGCAACGACTCCTAGACGCCGAAGAGCGTCTGGAGCTCGTGCCAGGCGGCGAGGATCACGAACGCCGCCACGAAGGCGAGCACGGCGAGCGAGACCCAGAAACGGACCTTCGAGCGCTGTGTTGCGCTCCGGCGCTCCGTCCGGGCGCGACGCCGGGCCCGCTCGCGCCGATAGGCGTGCTCGATCGCTCTCGGGTCCAGTGACGGCGCGTCGGCTGACGGTGCGTCGAGGGGAGCATCCTCGCTGGGAACGGTGGGTGTGGAGCGGGCCGGCTCAGCCATTGCCCGGATTGTAGGCAATATTGCTTCTTACGATGGTCGTCGAGGCCGGGCGGCTGCCCGTCGAAATGCTCGCCGACGCCGCGGCCGAGGTGGCTGCGACGGCGGATCTGCGGGCTGCGCTGACCGCGATCGCCCGGGTCGCGGCACGCGCTGCCTCTGCCGATCTGGCTGTTCTCCGGGTGCTCGACGCCCGGGGCGACCT
>JBAQHS010000093.1:0-4324 GCA_049288455.1 Gaiellaceae bacterium
CGCCTCGGAGATCGGCGAGTCGAGGATCCGGCTGGTGCCGAACTCCTCGACGAGCCCGGAGAGCACCTTGAACGGTGTGCCGGCCTCGGCGACGTCCTCGCCGATCACGAACACGGTCTCGTCGCGGCGCAACTCTTCCGCCAGCGCCTCGTTGACGGCCTGCGCGATCGTGATCTCGCGCGTCCCCACAGGTGCCGACACGCTAGGCGAAGACATCCTCGGTCACCTCGCTCGGCTCGGGGAACGGAGCGCCGAGCCCGAAGGCTGCGCCGCGTTCGACGGTCGCACGCGCGTCGTCCTCGATCGCGCGCAGCGAATCGTCGTCGGCGAAGCCCTCAGCGACGAGCCACTGGCGGTGCAGCGCCACCGGGTCGCGCTCGCCCTGCCACAGCTCCTCTTCGGCCTTCGCGCGGTAGTACGCACGGTCGACGTCGCCGACGTGATGCCCGTGGTAGCGGTAGGTGTTGCAGAGGAGGAACGCCGGCCCGTTACCTGCGCGGGCGCGGGCGACGAACTCGCTCGTCGCCTCATGAACAGCGCGCACGTCCTGGCCCTCGACCTCCCGGGCCTCGATCCCGAACGCCTTCGGCCGGTCGAGGATCGCTCCCGCGGTCGCCTCGAGGTAGTGCGTGTACTCGTTGTAGAGGTTGTTCTCGCAGACGTAGATCACCGGCAGCGACCAGAGGGAGGCCATGTTCATCACCTCGTAGAGCAGTCCCTGGCCGAGGGCGCCGTCGCCGAAGAAGCAGACCGCGACCTGATCCGTGCCGCGTTGCTTGGCGGAGAACGCAGCGCCGGTCGCGATGCCCGTCGAGCCGGCGACGATCGCGTTCGCGCCGAGGTTCCCGTTCGCGTGGTCGGCGATATGCATCGAGCCGCCCTTGCCCCGGCAGTACCCCGGCTCGCGGCCCAGCAACTCCGCGAACATCAGCGCGACGTCGGCGCCCTTCGCCAGGCAATGCCCATGGCCGCGATGGGTGCTCGTGATGTAGTCGTCGCGGCGAAGCGCCGAGCAGACGCCGACGGCAACCGCCTCCTCGCCGATGTATAGATGCGCGAGGCCCGGCATCTTCGCGCCCCGGTAGAGCTCGTTCACCTGCTCCTCGAAGAAACGGATCGTGACCATGTCGCGGTACATCGCGACAAAGCGCTCGGAAGCGGCGACCGGGGACTCCGCGGCCGTCCTGCTCACGCGAGAACGCTCGTCTGCACGCCCGACATCCGCGCGAGAACGTCGAAGAGGACCGCGAAGTCGAGCTCGCCGATGCCCATGCCGTTCGCGGCAGTGAGCAGCTCGTTCGTCACCGCGGTCGTCGGAAGCGGCACCTCGAGCTCGCGCCCGAGCTCGAGCGCGAGGTTCAGGTCCTTCTGCATCATGTGGCAGTCGAACCAGACCTCGTCGGGATGGCCGAGCACGAGCGGGCCGCGGTAGGCGACCATCGGCGAGGCGATCACGCTCGCGAGCATGACCTCGACCGCCCTCTCGCGTGAGATACCGCTCTTCTCGGCGAGCAGGACGCCCTCGCTGAAGGCGAGCATCTGCACCGCAAGCGAAAGATTTATCGCGATCTTGATCGTGACGGCAGAGCCGCTCGGCCCGATATGGAACACCTTCGGCCCGATCGCCTCGAGGACCGGCTTCACACGCTCGAACGCGTCCGCCTCGCCGCCCACCATGATCGACGCCTTCCCCTGGTCGACCGTGATCGATGTCCCGGAAACCGGGGCGTCGAGCATCTGCGCGCCGCCTTCGGCGACACGCGCGGCGAGTTCCCGTGTGTTGGCCGGGCTTGCCGTGCTCATGTCGACGTAGGTCTTGCCGGGGACGAGGCCCGCGATGATCCCGTCGGGCCCGTCGGTGACCGCACGCACCGCGGCCGTGTTCGTGACCATCGTGAAGACGACGTCGCTCCGCTCGGCGACCTCGCGTGGGCTCGCAGCCGACCGTGCGCCGGCATCGAGCAGCGGGCGTGCCTTCTCGGGGGTCCGGTTCCAGACGGTCACGTCGTGTCCCGCACCGAGCAGCCGGCGGACGACTGAGCTGCCCATCACGCCCAGCCCGACATAGCCAACCTCAGCCATCGTTGCCTCCTCTCGCCGCGGGCGACCCGACGGTGAGCGCGTTGTGGACATCGGACTCGACGCGGACGAGATGCGCGCGCATCGCCTCCCGCGCTGCAACTGCGTCGCGCGTCGCCACGGCCGTGCGGATCTCACGATGCTGCTCGAACGAGCGCTCGGGGCTCTCCGGCACGAGGAAGATCGACATCAGCGCCCGCCGTATCACTCCGCGCAGCGCGTCCATCGCATGCAGCACGACGCCGTTCCGCGTCGCCTCGGCGATCGCGAGATGGAACCGCAGGTCGGCGTCGATGTAGCGCGCGCCGCGGCTCGCGTCGTCGCTTGCGAGCGCCGCTGCCATCTCTTCGATCGCGGCGTCCATCAGCCGGAGATGCGCCTCTGTGTGCCGCTCGGCCGCAAGACCTGCGGCCTCGCATTCGAGGATCCGGCGCAGCTCGTAGACGTCGAGCATCGTGGCCTGGTCGAGGCTGAGCAGAAGCTGCACGCTCGAGTTGAGGGGATTCGCGTAGCCCGAGACGACGAAGGTGCCGTTGCCGCGGTTCTCGATCACGCCCTTCGACTCGAGCATCCGCAGGGCCTCGCGCACCGACGAACGGCCCGCGCGGAAGGCCTGGGTCAGCTCGCGCTCGGTCGGCAGCGAGTCGCCCGGATTGAGCTGGCGCTCGCCGATCCGCCGCAGCAGCTGATCGGCGATCAACTCGTACATCTTCTGGCGCTCGATCGGCTCGAAGCTCACGGCCGCCTCTTGTCTGACAACAGGACACGGTGACCTTACAGTCCTACGCGGTGCCGATCAAGCGGCTCTCGCTTGCATTGCCGGCAGGCGTATGCGTAAATCGCAGGGTTCAATCTGCTTGTCCGACAAAGGAGGGCTTCAGATGGCGAAGCGCACGAAGAGGCTCGTCGCGGCAACACTTGCGACGGCGATCGCCTCCGCCGTGGTGGTGGCAGCCGCGAGCACCCGGCCGACCACGCAGGCAGCGCAGGGGCCGATCAAGATCGGCATCTCGCTGTCATTGAGCGGCGACTTCTCCGATCCGGGGAAGGCGGTGAAGCGTGGCTACGACCTCTGGGCCACCTACGTCAACGCGCACGGCGGGATCCTCGGCCGCAAGGTGCAGCTGAAGATCGTGAACGACGCGTCCGACCCGAACCAGGCGGTCTCGAACTACCAGAAGCTGATCACGGGCGACCACGTCGACCTGGTCTTCGGCCCGTTCTCGTCGCTCCTCACGGGACCGTCCGCAACGGTTGCGAACCGCTACCACTACGCCTTCCTCGAGCCGGCCGGAGGCGGGCCGAAGGTGTTCGCGCTGAAGCTGCACAACATCTTCTTCGTGCAGCCGGCGCCGGTCGTGAAGTGCGGCGACTCGTTCGTCCGCTACCTGAAGACGCTGCCGGCGTCGCAGCGGCCGAAGACGGCGTCGTACGCCTCGCTCGACGATCCGTTCTCCTCGCCGATCGCCGACGCGATGCGCGCGCAGCTCTCATCGGGGCTGCACGTGAAGACCGTCTACAAGACGATCTACCCGGCCGAGACGACCGACCTGACGCCGATCGTGGCCAAGGAGATCGCGCCGAAGCCCGACATGATCATCGGCGGGACGCAGTCCGAGGATGCCTACTCGCAGGTCAAGGGCCTCGTCCAGGCGGGCTACAGCCCGAAGTTCCTGTTCTTCGCCAACGGCGCGAACTCGCCGACGGAGTTCCCGAGCAAGGTCGGGAAGAAGAACGTCAACGGGATCTTCAGCTGCAGCGACTGGACACCGGTCGCGAAGACGAGCGGCAACAGCCTCTTCGTGGCGCAGTACGTCAAGCGCTACGGCGGAACCGGCTTCGACATCGACAACAACTCCGCCGAGGCGTGGGCCGTCGGCCAATTGCTGCAGGTCGTGGCGGCGAAGATCGGATCGATCGACAACCAGAAGATCATCACCGCGCTGCACAGCGGCGTCTGGAAGACGATCGAGGGCAACCTCTCCTGGGACGCCAACGGCTCTCCGAACGGCGACGACCTGCTCGTCGAGTGGATCAAGGGCAAGCTCCTCCCCGTCTATCCGCCCGGCGTCGCGGTTGCGAAGCCGTTCTCCCCGAAGCCGGCCTGGGGCAAGTAGGAGGCCGATTCGAGAACCATGCACGTCTTCGTCCAAGCCTGCATCCTGGGCCTCCTCACCGGCGGGGTGTATGCCCTGATGGCGAGCGGCCTGGCGCTCGGCTTCGGCGTGATGCGTGTCATCAACGT
>JBAQHS010000094.1:0-6823 GCA_049288455.1 Gaiellaceae bacterium
GCGCAGCCGAGACAGCCGTCGCTTGGACTGCGAGAATCTGCTGCGTGAACGAAGCGAGGCTTGAGGACGCCGGCTCCGGGCTTGCCCCCGTCACGGAGGGTTGGTTTGTCATCAACGTGCGCGATGCTGAGTGGTTCTCGTCGCAGACGAGGGGCGCGGCGTGTTGGTTCGCCAACGAGTACGGCGAGTCTCCGATCGAGTTCCCGCAACTCGGGATCAATGTGACCGTCCTCGAGCCGGGCCAGAGCAGCGTCTACCACGCCGAGGCGAATCAGGAGGCCTTCCTCGTTCTGCTCGGTGAATGCAGGCTGCTCGTCGAGGGCGAGGAGCGACTTCTCCGAGCTTGGGACTTCTTCCATTCACCTCCCTGGACGGAGCATGCCTTCGTTGGAGCTGGCGACGCCCCGTGTGTGGTCTTGATGGTTGGCGCGCACCTAAGCCCGGAAGTGCGGTATCCCGTGTCGGACATCGCAGCGCGCTACGGCGCGAGTGTCGAGAAGGAGACATCCGATCCGGAGCAGGTATATGCGACGGCCGAGCGTTTCCGCCGCCAGCGGCCGTCGTACTGGTCACAACTGCCCTGGGGCTAGAGCGGTTCGCGGTAGCCGTCAGGCGTAATTCCCGAACGCTCGCCCACGTCAGGGTTGCACCGCATACTTGGGGCGTGGCCGCTCCGCGTCTCGTGTTTCTCTACGGTCCGCCCGCTGTGGGAAAGCTGACTGTCGCAAGAGCGATCGCAGACCGCCTTCCGTTCAAGATCCTGCACAACCACGTCACGATCGACCCCGTGACGCAGGTGCTGCCGTTCGGGAGCGACGCTTTCTGGGGTGTCGTAGGGCGCTTCAGGCGCGACCTTGTCGCGGCCGCGGCCGAGCAAGAGATCGACTTGATCTACACATACGTCTTCGCGCCTGGGGACGAACAGCACGTCGCGGACATCGTCTTGCCCTATGAGAAAGCGGGCGGTGCCGTCTCATTCGTTCAGCTCCTCGCGCCGCGTGAGGTGCTGCTTCAGCGCGTTCTCGATGAAAGCCGGAAACAGTACGGAAAGCCCACCGATGTGGAAACGCTCGAGCGCATGCTCGACGAGTACGACAACTTCACGGCGCTCGCAACGCCCGAGAGTCTGAGGCTCGACCTCGCCGCGACGTCCGCGCGTGACGCCGCAGATCAGATCATCAACCACATCGCAAGCGGCTCGCCATCCTGATGCTCAGGGGTCATCGCGGAACACTGAGGCGAGTCACGCCCACTTCCGCTGAACCCCAAGCTCAGGTCTGTCCTCATGCCCGCAGCTCCAGGAGGAGCTCCTCGATCCCGTCGTCTCCCGCGTGCTCGCCAACCTTGACGAACCCGCACTTCTCGAGCACGCGGATCGAGGCGACGTTGCTCATCGCCACGTATGCGTGCAGCGGGCGCGCGTCGACCACGTTGACGAGCTCCGCTAGGGCCTGCGTCGCGAGGCCGCGGCCCCAGAACTCTCGCCCGATCCAGTAGCCAACGAGCCTACGCCCGTTGTCCTCCCAGCAGCCGATGTTGCCGGCGACCGCGCCGTCGGAGACGACCGTCCAAGTCAGGGCCGAGTCGTTCGCGAGCGTCTTCGCCCAGTGCGCCATGAACGCGTCGCGTTCGCGCGGCGGGAACGCAGCCATCGCCGCCGCTTCCTGGTCGCGCTGGTGCCCGTAGAAGACCGGCAGATCAGCCTCGATGACCTCGCGCAAGACGCCCACGCAACGAGCGTACCGCCGTCGCTACGGTCGACGATTGATGCAGCTATCTCATCAGTCACACCAGCGTTGGCGTCGCCGTCTTCGCCGGGCTCGCATTCGCCGTGCTGATGTCGATCTGGGGCGAACGTCGCCGCCGTCGCCTCGCGAAGCAGAACGACGAGTGGGGTCGGAAGGACTCGTAACCGCGCTCTGATCCCGGTGCAGGCGACGCACCCGCAAGCTGGAACTCGTCTCAAGACGAGCGTTGTAACGCCCGGCCGCGCTCGGCGGCGCGCTGCTGCGTCCTCGGTCGACCCGATAGAACACCGCGGGCAGCTTCGGAAGCTTTGGCGGCGGGGGTGGGATTTGAACCCACGGACGAGTTGCCCCGTCAGCGGTTTTCAAGACCGCCCCGTTCGGCCGCTCCGGCACCCCGCCGCGGCCTCTGTTTTACCCCTTCTCGACGCGCGCGGGGGCGCCGAAGCCCTGCAGGACCTCGGGGACGTCGCCGCCGAAGTTCTCGAGAATCGCGAGAGCGCAGCGATCGGTGACCGCGGTGCCGTTCAACGTATGCGGCGTCTCGAGCTGTTTCTCGCCGGCGCGGAAGCGGATGCCCGAGCGCCGCGCCTGGTAGTCGGTGGTGTTCGAGCACGACGTGATCTCGCGATACCGCTCCTGCGACGGGAACCACGCCTCGATGTCGTACCGCTTCGCCGCCGCGCTCGAAAGATCACCCGCCGCGCTGTTCACGACGCGGTACGGCAGGCCGACCTCCTGCACGATCGACTCCTCGATCGCGAGCAGGCGCTCGTGCTCGTCCCATGACTCCGCCGGGTCGATGTAGACGACCATCTCGACCTTCTGGAACTGGTGCACGCGGAACATCCCACGCGTGTCGCGGCCGGCAGATCCCGACTCGCGGCGGAAGCACGAGGAGAACGCGCAATAGCGAATGGGCAACTGCTCGAGGATCTCGCCCATGTGCATCGCGATCAGCGGCACCTCGGACGTGCCGACGAGGTAGAGGCCGTCGGCGGGGATCTCGTAGTAGTCGTTCTTCTCGGACGGGAAGAAGCCCGTGCCGTACATCGCCTCCTCGCGCACGAGCACGGGCGGCAGCACCGGCGCGAAGCCTGCCTCGGTCAGCCGGTCGAGCGCGAGCCGGTAGAGCGCGAGCGACAGTCGCGCTGCGTCGCCGATGATGAAGCCGAAGCGCGCGCCGGACACCTTGGCGCCGCGCTCCATGTCGTACCCGCCGAGCTCGAGATGCTCGAGCGCGGGCTCGGGATGCGTCGGCATGCCCCACTCCTTGACGACGATTGCGTCCTCGTCGCGGTCACCGTCGGCCGCCGATGGATGCGGCACGTTCGGAACCTTGCCGAGCGCGGCGTCACGCTCGGCCTCGGCGGCCGCCAGCTGCTCCTCGACGCCCTTCAGCTCCTCCTTCACCAGCTTCAGCGTCTCGAGCTGCTCGGGGGTCGGCTTGCCGTCGAGCTTCTGCTTCGCCCGCAACTCGTCGACGCGGGGCACGAGCGCACGCCAGCGCTCGTCGGCGGCAAGCAACTCGTCGAACGCATCGCCCGCGCCGCGCCGCGCGAGAGCCGCGCGGAACGCGTCGGGATCGCTGCGGGCTGCGCGAAGATCGATCAACGCTTTGAATCTACAAGCGCCTCGAGTACCTGCGCCACACCTTGTTCCTCGGCCGACGGGCAGATCCAGTCGGCGACCGCCTTCACCCGCGCATGCGCGTTTGCGACCGCGACCCCGTAGCCGGCCCACTCGATCAGCTCGACGTCGTTCTCGCCGTCGCCGAAGGCAATCGTGCGCTCGGGCGAGAAGCCCATGTACGCGGCGAGAAAGTCGAGGCCGGCGCCCTTCGTGACGCCCGCGGCTGCGAACTCGAGGAAGTACGGGAGCGACTTCGAGATGTACATCCGCTCGCCGAAGTGCGCCTTCATCCGCACCTCGACGCCGTCGAGCTCGTCGGGATCACCGACGCAGACGAGCTTCGTCGGCGGCGCCGGCAGCCAGTCCAGCAAGCTGCCGACCTCGTGGATCTCGAGCCCCTGGAAGCCGGCGTAGTCGCGGGATTCCTTCGTCACCGCCGAGACGTAGAGCTCGTCGTCGACATACACGTTCAGGCCGTACCCCTCCGCCTCGACCGCGGCGATCGCCTCGCGTGCGAGCTCGAGCGGGATCGGCTCGTGCCGCAACCACTTGCCGTCGGCGTCGGCGACCACGGCGCCCTGGTAACAGATGACGGGCTCGTCGAGGGCGGCCGGCTCGAGGTAGCGGCGAACCGACTGCACCATCCGGCCCGTGACGACGATCACGTCGAGCCCCGCGGCGCGACTCGCGCGGAGAGCGGCGAGGGTCCGCTCGTGCAGCCGGCCGTCCTCCCACACGAGCGTCCGGTCGAAGTCCGTCGCGACGACATCGACGTCGCGCGGAAAGTCAGGCGGGAGCGCGATCAGCCGTTCGGATTGCCGCCGGACGACTTGACGACGAATGCCGTCACGTCCGCGATCTGCTTGGCGGTGAGCTGCGCCTTGAACGACGGCATCGAGTTCTTCCCCAGCGTGACGCGGGCGACCGCCAGCGAAAGAGGCGGCTTCACGTCATCGAGGTTGGGCCCGACGGTTCCGTGCGAGTTCGCGGCGGCGAGCGTGTGGCAGCCGACACACCCGGCGCTCGTAAAGACGGACTTGCCTGCCACGGGATCCCCGTTCTTGTACTGGGGCGGCACGACGGTCGACACGGGGGTCGCCTTCGGCACCGTGCCGACGACCTTCGTCGGCAGGGGCGCCGCGATCTTCCCGCCCGGCTTCGAGCAGCCGGCGCCGGCAAAGGCGAGCAACACGAGCAGAATCGCAATCGGGGCGACGCGGCGCACGAGGGCGAGTCTATACAGCCCGGCGCAGGCCGACACCACTGATCGCACCCCAGAAAAGGACGTCCTGGGGCGTGTCGTTTGCCACGAGCGAGACGACGATCCCGACGAGGAACGCGTCGACGAGACGGGAGCGTGGCCGGCGGCTGCCGACCCAGGCGAGAACGAGGATGCAGAGCATGCAGACGATCGTGCGGCCCCACGTCCCGGTCGCGCCGTGCCACGAGACGACCCAGCGGTGCCAGACGTCGTGGGCGAGCCCTCCGTGCAGGACGGCGTTCGTGACGTGGCTCGACCCTCCGGTCGCCGCGTCCAGGACGACGAATGCAACGCCCGCACCGATCGCGACCGCCGCGGCAGCGGCAAGCCGCCGCGGTGTGACGCCGAGGAGGAGGACCGTGTACGACGAGAGAAGCACGAGCACACCACCCCCGTCGGCTCCGGCCCGGCTCCAGCCGAACGTCACGAGGGTGAGCGGCGCAGCCGCGATGCCGAGCACGAGCGCCGGCGCGAGCAAGAGCGTCTCGAGCTCGTTCGACATCCCGTAGAAACGACCGGCGCCCCAGGGATGCGGGCCGATCAGGGCGAGCGATTGCGTCTCGGGCGAGAGGACGAGCACGACGAGGTAGACGGCAAAGAACAGCCAGAGAGCCCGCCAGGGGGCGAGGCAGCCGAGGAGGGTCAGCAACCCGAGCAGGGTCAGGCTCGTCGACCCGCACGCCGACAGGACGAGCGCGGCCGAGATCGCGGCGGCGCCGCCGACGACCGCGCGTCGCGGCGCGAAGAGCGCGAGGGCAATCAGGATCGTCGCGAGCAGGATCCTCGTGCGGAGTACGTTCGAGCGCGTTCCGTCGAGTCGCGCTTTCAGCGCGGCAAGGTTCGCGTGCCCGCCGCCGTGTAGGTCCCCGCTTCGGAGCTCCGCCGCCCCGACGATGCCGTCGAGCCGCGACGCGTCCGAGCGCACCGTTCCGCTCCACCCCGGTCCGGTGACGGTCAGCGCATGCAGCGGACCGCCGGCCGGGTCGACCCAGAACGTCGTCCGGCACGGCTTCGTGGCGATCGTGAGGTGCTCGAGAACGCTGTGGTGGGGCCGCGCAACGACAAAACCCCGGGCGCCGCCCGAGTGCGTCCCGGCGACCACGCAGCTCTGCGCCGGCCGCAGCGTCGAGGCGGCCGCTGTTGAGGCGCCGTTAAGTGCCAGCGGCACGACCACCAGCAGCCCTACAATCCACGGCATGAAGCGCAGGTCATATGGACGCGACGCGGGGCTCACCCTGCGGATGATCTTCACAAGCGGGCTGCTCGGCCTCCTGTACGTGATCTTCGGCGCAGTCTTGATCACGTACCTCAACGTCGGCATCGTGCCGGTGCTCGTGATCGTGATCGCGCTGGGGTTCTTCCAGTACTTCACTTCCGACAAGCTTGCACTGGCGGCGGCCGGCGCGAAGATCGTGTCGCGCGAAGAGCAGCCCGCGCTGCACGACACCGTCGAGCGCCTCTGCGCCATGGCCGACCTGCCGAAGCCGAACGTCGCGATCATGAATACGCCGGTGCCGAATGCGTTCGCCACCGGGCGCTCGCCGAAGCATGCTGCCGTTTGCGTGACGACGGGCCTCCTCGACCGGCTCGAGCCGAAGGAAATCGAAGGTGTGCTCGCGCACGAGCTCTCTCACATCGCAAACCGCGACGTGCTGATCATGACGCTCGCGAGCTTCTTTGCCATGCTGGCGGCGCTGCTGACGCGTTTCGGGCTCTACTTCGGCATGTGGGGCGGTGGCGGTGGCAACCGCGACAACAACAACGGCCCGCCCGTCTGGCTGATCATCTTCGTGGTCTCGATCGTCGTCTACGCGATCAGCTTCATCCTGATCCGGACCATCTCGCGCTACCGCGAGTACGCGGCCGACCGCGGCTCCGCCCTCATCACCGGTTCACCGGAGTATCTGATGAGCGCGCTCCAGAAGATCTCGTCCCAGATGACGCTGATCCCGAACCGCGACCTGCGCCAGGTCGAAGGCATGAGCGCGTTCTTCATCATGCCCGCGAAGGTGAAGAGCGCCGCCTCCGAGCTCTTCATGGACCATCCGCCGCTCGAGAAGCGCATTGCCGCGCTCGCCGAGATCGCGCGCGAGATGGGCCGTCCGGTCGCCTAACGCGACGTGGGATTGCGCGACGCCCTCTTCGGGCGCAAGAAGCTCTCCGAGCCGCAGGACGATCGCCTCTT
>JBAQHS010000095.1:0-1560 GCA_049288455.1 Gaiellaceae bacterium
GCCGCCGCTGCAACGGTCACGCAGAGCACCGTGCTGATGCGCATCACCGCGGCCCTTGCTCGAGTGCGCGCCCGACGCGCAGAGACCACGCGAGGTCGAGCTCGGCTCGTTCGATCCCATAGGTCAGGAGCTGGCGGTGGAACCAGTCGTGCCCGCGGTTGCTGTTTCTCTGCTCGACTTCATGGAGCTGCGCCAGCTGTGCTTCGGTGTCGCGGCGGAACTGCGTGAGGTGCGCGAGCAGCACGTCGGGCGTCGTCAGCCCGCCGACGAAGACCTTCAGGAAGACCGTGTCGCGGGCGCCGGGCTCGACGGTCTCGAGCCACGCGGCAAGCGCCTCCCGGCCGCGCTTAGAGATGCGATAGAGCTGCTTGTCGGGCCGGGCCGACTGCGTGACCAGGCGACGCGACGCGAGCCCGTCGTGGGCCAGCCGCGGCAAGACGGCGTAGAGGCCGCTCCGCGCCGGAGACCACACGTGCGCGATTGCGCTCTCGACGAGGCGGAGCAGGTCGTAGCCCGAGCACTCGCCTTCGATCGCGAGGAGCGCGAGCACCGCGCCCTCGGTCGTCGTCAGCCGGGCGGCCGCTTTCCCCTGCGTCGCGGGCACATCGCTAGCTTAGTCCAAAATGGACTATTCGACAAGCACCGACACGCGCCGACGAATTGCGTCACAATTCGCACATGACGAGTCTCGTGCAACGAGCGATCGACGAGGAGCACCACCTCGAGGACATCGCTCGTGACGGTTATGCGCCCGCGACGCTGCCGATCGTGCTCGGTGGCATCGTGCTCGCACTGTTCGTGATCGTGGGCCTCGCGCTCGGGATCACGCTCGCCGTCTACTACTGGGTATAACCGAGCTCGGCCGGAAGCGGCCGCGCGTGCACGACGACGAGTGTCTTCGTCGGCCGCGTCAGTGCGACGTACAACTCGCGCAGGCCCTGTGGCGAGGCGGCAATCAGCGCCGGCTCCACGACGACGACGTGGTCGAACTCGAGGCCCTTCGCCTGCCGCGGTGTCAGCAGAGGGACCGATTCGTAGAGCGGCGTGCCTGCGAGCTCCGCTTCGGCGAGCTCTTCCGGCACGATCACGGCCAGCAAGCCGTCGGCGTCGGCGAGGCGCTCGGACTCGCGGAACGCCTCCGCGAGGAGGTGCTCCTCGGCCACACGTCGTACGCGCGGCGCCTCTGCTCCCGTGCGGTAGGAGATCGGCGGCGCGACATCCGGGGCGATCGTTTCGAGCAGCGGCAGTGCGACCTCCATGATCTCGCGCGGCACACGGTAGGCATGCAGTAGCTCCTCGACGACCACGGTCTGTTCGGTCGGCAGATGGGGCAGCACGTCGTCCCAGCTCGAGTACGGGATCGCGCCAGTTGCCTGCGCGACGTCGCCGAGGATCGTCAGCGAGCCCTCGCGGGCGCGGCGCGCGACCATCCGCAGTTGCATCGGCGTCAGATCCTGCGCCTCGTCGACGATCACATGGCCAAAGGTTCGCGGCGGCGTCGCCAGGGTGGTACGCGCCTCGTCGATCAGTGGGATATCACCGTCCGACCAGCCGTCGCCG
>JBAQHS010000096.1:0-2035 GCA_049288455.1 Gaiellaceae bacterium
CTGCGGATCGAGCTGACGGCCGCCGGCCGCGCACGGGTCAACCTGCGCAAAGCCCGAGTGGCAGAGGCGTTCCGGCCTGCCGCGGCCGGCATGCCGGCCGACGAGCGCGAGCAGCTCGCAGCGCTCCTCGAACGGCTCGCGGACGAGCTCGCGGACGCGCGCTGACTCGCGCCGCCGTACGTAGTTTCCCCCCATAGGCTGACCCCGATCGTTCAAACGCTGACCGCTCCGGGGGAGCCACGCGGACGCGGCCGCGGGATAGCGGCGGCGGCGGTTCACCCGATGAACAAGGCATGTCCCGCCGCCTCGTTCTGCTCAGCGTCCTCGCCGCCCTCTGCCTCGCCGGCGCCCCCAATGCCTTCGCGTGCGGCTCTGCCGGCTACAGCTATGCCGGCATCTCGAGCCGCACCGCGGTCTACGGCGTCAGCACCGACCTGACCGCACTCGCTGCCCCCTCCGTCCAGAACGGCCACGTCGCCGCCTGGGTCGGTGTCGGCGGACCCAGCCAGGGCCCCAAGGGCTCCTCCGAATGGATCCAGGTCGGTTACGCCGGCTTCCCCGGCCTCGCGCTCTCGAGCCTCTACTACGAAGTCACCCTCCCCGGCCATGCCCCGACCTTCCATGAGGTCTCGGCCGCGATCCACCCCGGCGAGCACCACCGCCTCGCAGTCCTCGAAGTCGCCCACCACAACGGCTGGTGGCAGGTCTCGGTCGACGGCAAGCCCGTCAGCGCCGCGTACCACCTCCCGGGAAGCCACGGCACGTGGCGCGCGATCGCAACCGCCGAGAACTGGGGCGGCGGCATGAAGGCCTGCAACCTCTACTCCTACCGCTTCAACCACATCGAACTTATCCGCAGCCCCGGCGACCGGTGGAAGCTGATCGACGCCGTCTACTCGATGCACCAGGGCGACAACCGGTTCCAGCCCGTCTCGGCGAACACCTTCACCGCGCGCACGACCACGCCGCCGCCCGCCCCGCGCCCGGCTGCCACGGCCGCCTCTTCAGGCCCAGGCACGCCGGTCGTGGGCCCCTAACCCGGGCATCTACCCATCACGGTGCTTCAGCGCCGACTCCTCTCGCTGGGCTTGCGCAAGCGAGAGCGACCCCGCGCAGACGCGGTGGTTCAGCTCGTTCTCGAGCTTGTCGACCGCGGAGGCGCGCGGATACGGCTCGGGCCAGAGATTGCGGGCGTCGGTGGGGTTGCCACCGAGCTCGAGGCTGATCATGTGGTCTTCCTGGAAGGCGGAGGGCGGCCCACGGAGCCCGTACTGCCGCAAGCCCCGCGCCTTCAGCGCGTTCGTGTAGCTGACGGGCGGCCGCACCGTCCGCGTCCATCCCGGCCGGCACACGGTGCTCCGGATCGTCGCCTGCGTGACGTCGGGGTTGAGGACGCCGGGTGTGAGCAGCCAGCTCGCGCGCACGACCGGCCCCGCGCGCTCGCCCGAGCCGCCACCGCGGTGCAGGAACGCGACGACGAGCACGGCCGCAGCCAGCGACAGGAGGACGAGCTCGACGAGTGAGAGACGCATCCCGATGACGATACGAATCGCGCGGCTCGGCGCCAGTGTCCGTTTGCGACCTTTTGCGAATCGGCACAGAAACGTTTCGCTTTCGTATCGTTCGGCCGTGGCGTACACCCGGCGGCCCGAGCTCTACGACCTCGAGTACTCGTTCAAGGACTACGAGGGCGAGTGCGCGCGCATCGAGGAGATCGTGCGCGGACGGGCGCCGAATGCGCGCACGCTCCTCGACGTCGCATGCGGGACCGGCAAGCACCTCGCCTGCCTGCGAATGCGATTCGACTGCGAAGGCGTCGATCTCGACCCGGGCTTGCTCGGCGTCGCGCGCGAGCGCCTCGGCGACGTGCCGCTGCACGAGGGCGACATGCGCACACTCGACCTCGGTCGCCGCTTCGACGTGGTCACCTGCTTGTTCAGCGCGATCGGCTTCGTGCGCGACCTCGACGGCCTCGCCGCCGCCGCTCGCTCGCTCGCCGCGCACGTGGCCGACGGCGGCGTGCTGATCGTCGAGC
>JBAQHS010000097.1:0-3175 GCA_049288455.1 Gaiellaceae bacterium
GGCTCCGCGACCTGCAGCAGCTCGCCGAGCTGGCGTGTGAGTTGTCGTCGCTGATCTTCTGGCGTGACCTGCGAGACTTCGCGCAGTGACGATCGATCTCCGCTCGAAGATCCGCGAGGTTGAGGACTTCCCGACCCCCGGTGTCGGCTTCAAGGACATCACGCCGCTGCTCGCTGACGCCGAGTCGCTGCGCCAGTCGGTCACCGATCTTGCCGCCTGGGTGAAGACGAAGAACTGCGACCTCGTGCTCGGCGCCGAGGCGCGCGGGTTCATCCTCGGCGCGGCGATCGCCCGCGAAGCGGGCGTCGGCTTCGTGCCGGCGCGCCGACCGGGGAAGCTGCCGCCCGAGACGGTCAGCGCGTCCTACACACTCGAATACGGGTCGAACTCCCTCGAGCTGCACCCGGACCTGATCCCGAAGGGCGCGCGCGTGGTCATCCACGACGACGTCCTTGCGACCGGTGGCACCGTCGAGGCGATCAACGGGCTCGTGCGCAGCCTCGGTGGGGTCGTTGTCGGCGCCTGCTTCATCATCGAGCTGACCTTCCTCGGCGGGCGCGAGCGTCTCGTCGACTGCGACCTCTACGCCCTGATCGAGTACTAGAACGCCGGCCTGCCGCGCTCGCCGCTGAGCGAAGCCGAGCGGCACAACGCTCGTTTTGAGACGAGTTCCAGGATCGTGAGTTCCTCGGGAGCGCTACCAGCGTCGAGACTCAGCAATCAGGTTCAGAGGGCGAAACCGGGTTGCGGGCGCTCGCTTCGAGTGCCTGCGACTCTCAGACCCCTGAAGAGGGCGGTAACATCCTGGAGTGGACAGCGGCGCACCGCGCTGAGCTATCCGAAGGCCCGCCTCACGGCGGGCCTTCGTTTGTCCATGGACCCCGAGGGCCGGAGTCGAACCGGCATCTCCGTCGTGGACAGCGACGCGCTCTGCCCGTTGAGCTACCTCGGGGTCGTACCCGAGGTGTGGAGATCGTGACCGAGCCGCTATCAGGTTCGCGTCCGGATCGTCCGATAAGAAGAACAAGCATGTACGACCCGCTGACCAGCACGTACACGCTCTCGTGCCCGACGCACGGGGAGACGCGCGTGCGGCTCTCGGGCTTCCGCCGGCTCGAGGAACTGCCCGGGGCACACCACCCGGCCGTCTTTCGCGTCGAGTTCGCCTGCGGCTGTGGCGCAGAGCACCCGGCGCTCGTGACGCACGATGACCTCGACTGGGCGCCGCTCGGCCTGCAGGACTCGACGCCGTTTCTGAACCTGATGACCTCGCGGGTCGAGGAGCTCGCATCGGAGCTCGGCGATCTCGCCGCGCGACGCATCAAGGCGGGGGAGTGGCCCTGGAGCTTCTTCTGTTGGCCCGAGGAGAGGCCGCGGCCGGTCTACCCGTCCGCCTTCAAGCTGCTCGCGCCGGCCGTGTCGGGCGACCAGGTGGGCCTGGCGGTTCGCTGCCCGGCCTGTGACCGCGTCTCGATCAACCTCGTCTCGCGTGCGCACGTCGACGTCCCGTTCGTGAACGACCGCGAAGTGGGGGTGGTCGAGCACCTCTTCTCCCACGACGTGTCGGCGACACTCGAGCAGTTTCAGTCGGAGCTTTGGTCAGAAATCTTCGATATTCGCCGCCTGAACCTGCAGTAAAGCGATTCACTCCCGCCAGGGATGCAGCCCGCAAGCCGGCTGCCCGATACGTAGTGCAGCTGAACATGACCGCTCTCATGCCGCATCCCCATAGGGGACTAGAGCTCCTCCTCGTGCACTGCGCACCTGTCGCTGACGACAGGCAGCCCGCCTACGACCGCCTCCAGCAGGAGGTCGGTGGCGATCTCGCTCGCCTGCTCGTCGTCGCGCTCGTCGGCCCTCAGAGCCGGCGAGGCTCGTCTTCGCCGTAGACACGGACGAAGAGGAACGCGAGAAAACCGACGACCGCGCCGAGCACGAAGGTGATCGCGCTCGAGTACCCGATCATTCCGCCGCCGAGCCACACCAGCAGGCCGAAGAAGAGACCCCAGAGGAACGACGTGACGCCGTGGGCGATCGCGGGCGGACGCAGGTGCAGCACAGGCGCGATCTTAGAGGACGGCCTCGCCGGCGCGCGTGACCGGCCGAACGGGACCAAAAAAATTCACCGAGCCGGTTGCGCTTTTGTCCACCTTCCCCGTGAACCTTCGGCTTCCGCCTACGGCCCTCGGGAGCGGCTTCGACCTACTCGCGCTCCGTGCTCGGTGCAAGAGCAAACCTAGGGGGTGGCGCGCCGGCATGCAAGGGGCCGTGAAACGGGAAGCGCGCAATTTGCGAATACTTCGCTGAGCGCAGCCTGAAATAGCGCTTCGTGCTCCACACTCCAAAGGGGCCGGACAAAAAAAAATTCACCGAGCCGGTTGCGCTTTTGTCCACCTTCCCCGTGAACCTTCGGCTTCCGCCTACGGCCCTCGGGAGCGGCTTCGACCTACTCGCGCTCCGTGCTCGGTGCTCAACCAACGTATCCCGGCGGGGCATGTCGATGCAAGCCCGGTCCGATCAAAAAAAGGCGCTCTTTGCGGCCGGCAAATTGTCCACGTTTCCACGCCTTTTGTGGACGGAGTGGGGACAACCCTGTGGATGACGCTCGGAAGTCCCTGCACCTCGGCTTAGCCGAGCACCGCAGAGTCGAAGCGCCGAAAGAGGCTCTGCAGATCGTCGAGCGCACCCGGCTCGTGCAGCGCCGCGATCAGCGCGGCTACGCGGGGCGTGAGCACGACGAGGTAGCGGGCGCGCGCCGAGCCGGCGTTCCAGAAGGTGTGAGGGACGCCGCGCGGCACGAGGACGCCCGAGCCCGCTGCGGCGACGAGTCGCTCGTCACCACGGACGAACCCGAGCGTGCCTTCAAGCACGTACCAGGCCTCGTCGTCACCGTAGTGGACGTGCAGCGGCGCGATCGGTCGCTCCGCCGAGCTCTCGCCATTGTCGACCCATTCGGCGAGCACGAAATCCTGGCCGGCGAGGCTTCCTCCGAGGAGGGGTGGAGCGTCCATCTCGGCAGCACAGCAGCCCCGGCGGACGTTTCTCGACCAACTTGACATAACGTCTGTTTCCGTGCATTCGCGATGCACAGCGGAAGCGAGGTGGTTTCGGCGTGCCTCCTCTTGGCTAGATGGATTCCTGCGTGCCCACGGAGACGGACATCCTGCTCTTCAGT
>JBAQHS010000098.1:0-20310 GCA_049288455.1 Gaiellaceae bacterium
GCGCTGCCGTGGCCCGAGGCGGCGACACTGGCGGAGGAGACGCTCGACGAGCAGAATGCCGCCTTTGCGCGCGAGCTTCCCGTTCGCCCGCTCGTCCTCGGCGGATGTTGCTGCTCCCACGTCGGCGCGGTGCGCGAGCTCGCCCGGCGGCACGGGCGCATCGGTGTCGTGTGGATCGACGCACACGGCGACCTGAACACGCCCGAGAGCTCGCCGTCGGGTAACGCGTGGGGCATGCCGTTGCGGATGCTGATCGATGCAGGCGACGTCGCGGCCCCGGATGTGACGCTGCTCGAGGCGCGGAACCTCGACCCACCGGAGGTCGAGTTCATCGCGCAGGCCGGCATCCGACAGGAGCTGGGCGAGCTGCCGGAGACGATCTACGTCGCGATCGACTGCGACGCGGTCGACCCTGCCGACCTCGACGTCTGGATGCCCGAGCCGGACGGGATCAGTCTCGACGCTCTCGAGGCCCTCCTGGCCTCGTTGCCCCGGCCGGCCGGAGCGGGGATCACGGGCGCGGTCGTATCCGAGCGGAACGAGGCCGCGTTGGCGCGCCTGGGCCACGCGCTTGGCCTCTGATGTAACCGTCCGGGGCGGACAGGCGGTCTAAGCTCTGCGAATGTCCGAGGCCCGGATCGACGTCCAGGTCGAGCACAAGCACGCTCCACCTCCGGTCGAGAAGAAGCACCCAAACACCTGCCCGAAGTGCGGGTCGCACTATCGCGACGACGAGCTCGAGCGGGCGTTGTGGGTGTGCGGCCAGTGCGGCCACCATTTCCCGATGACCGCCCGCGCGCGCATCGAGTGGTACGCCGATCCCGGGACGTTCCTCGAGGAGGCGACCGAGGTCCGCTCCGACGACCCGCTGGAGTTCTTCGACCTGCGCCCGTACGCCGAGCGGCTCGCCGAGGCGGAGCTGAACACCGGCCTCGGCGAGGCGGTCGTGGTCGGCCAGGCCGCAATCGACGGGCATCCGGTCGAGCTCGCCGTGATGGACTTCTCGTTCATGGGCGGCTCGATGGGGAGCGCCGTCGGGGAGAAGTTCTCGCGCGCCTGCGACTCGGCGATCGACCGTGGCGTGCCCCTCGTCTCGGTGACGTCATCGGGCGGCGCGCGCATGCAGGAAGGGATCCTGTCGCTGATGCAGCTGCCGAAGACGGTGTGCGCCGTCGAGGACCTCCACGATGCCCATCTGCCGATGCTCACGGTGATGGCGCATCCGACGACGGCGGGCGTGCTTGCGTCGTTTGCCTCGCTCGGCGACGTGACGATCGCTGAGCCGGGCGCGCTGATCGCGTTCACGGGCCCTCGTGTCGTGCAGCAGACGACTCGCGAGAAGCTTCCCGACGACTTCGGGCTCGCCGAGCAGAATCTGCGGTTCGGCCACCTCGACGCAATCGTGCCGCGCCCGGAGCAGCGCGAGCATCTTTCGCGTCTCTTGAGGCTGTTCGCATGACCGATCGCGATCAGGAGCTCTCGCTCCGCCGGCGGCTCTCGGGCCTCTCGCGCCTGCCGCTCCTGCGTGGGGCGCGCGTCGACGGTGAGGCCGACCGCCTGCGTTCGCAGCTCGAACGGCTGAACGCCGACACGACCGACGAGACGATCTGGCACTCGGTTGAGCTCGCCCGGCACCCCGACCGCCCCTACACGATGGATTACGTGGAGCGCATGCTCGACGACTGGGTCGAGCTCCACGGCGATCGCGGCCGTGCCGACGACGGAGCGCTCGTCACCGGGCTCGCGAAGCTCGACGGTCGCACCGTGGTCGTGATCGGGCACCAGAAGGGACGCGACGTGAAGGAGCGCCTCGACCGGCAGTTCGGGATGGCGTACCCCGAGGGCTACTACAAGGCGATGCGCGTCATGGAGATCGCCGAGCGGTTCGGGTTCCCCGTCCTCTCGCTCGTCGACACCCCGGGCGCCTACCCGGGTGTCGCGGCCGAGCAGCACGGCCAGGGTGGGGCGATCGCCCGGTCGCAGGCGGAGATGGCGCGCCTGACGGTGCCGACCATCGCGTGCATCATCGGCGAGGGCGGCTCCGGCGGTGCCGTTGCGATCGCGGTCTCCGACCGCGTGCTGATGCAGGAGAACGCCATCTACTCGGTGATCACCCCGGAAGGTTGCGCGGCGATCCTCTGGCGTGATGCGGGTGAGGCGAAGAAGGCCGCGGCCGCGTTCAAGCCCGACGCGCTCCATTGCCTCGAGCTCGGTGTGATCGACGGCGTCGTTGCCGAGCCGGACGGAGGCGCGCAGACCGATCACGACGAGGCGGCCCGGCTGCTCAAGGCAGCGCTCGCCGAGTCGCTCGCGGAACTCGACGACACCCCAGGGGTCGAGTTGCGCCGCCGCCGCCGTGCGAAGTTCCGCGGCATGGGCGTCTTCGCCCAGGCAGTCCGCTGAAAATCGCCGCTTCCGGGGCTTTTCCACACCATCCACAGGGTTTTCAACGGGTGAAAAGACGCTTCTGAACGCGTCGAGGCCCGCCAGAAGCGGGCCTTCGAGCGCCTAACCCCCCGTCAGGTGGTGAAAAGCTCTTGAGGTGATTGTCTCCCGCAGGCGCACCGCTAAACCATTGGCCGCACACGCACGCGTTTCCGGCGTGGACGCCTGTGGAAAAGTGCAGTCATGCCCCGCTCGATCTGGACCGGCTCGATCTCGTTCGGCCTCGTCTCCGTCCCGGTGCGCCTCTTCACGGCGACGGAGTCGAAGGAGGTCCGGTTCCACTTCCTCGACCGTCGCGATTTGACCCCGATCGGCTACGACAAGGTGTCGAAGGAGACGGGCAAGCATGTTGACGCAGACGAGGTCGTTCGGGGGTTCGAGTTCGCGAAGGGCCGCTTCGTCGAGTTGAGCGAGGAGGACATCGACCGCCTCGACATCGAGCTCACCCACTCGATCGACATCTGCGACTTCGTCTCGATCGACGAGATCGACCCCATCTACTTTCGCAAGGCCTACTACCTCCTCCCGCAGGACGGGGCCGAAAAGGCCTATCGGCTGCTCCTGCGGGCGCTCGACGAGACCGGCCGCGTTGCGATTGCGAAGATCGTGATCCGCAACAAGCAGCATCTCGCATGCGTGCGGCCGGTGGGCAAGACACTCGTGCTCGAGACGATGTACTACGCGGATGAGGTGCGGAAACCAGAGGACGCGCCAGCACCGCAGGTGCGCCCCGCCGAGGTCGAACTGGCGAAGACGCTGATCGAGAACCTCGCGGCGGAGTGGGATCCTCGGCGCTACCACGACAACTATCGCAACGCGCTCCTCGACCTGCTCGAGAAGAAGGCGGAGGGCGAACCGCTGCCCGAGCCGAAGGAGGCTGAGGGTGGCGAGGTCGCCGACCTGATGGATGCGCTGCGTCAGTCGGTCGCCGAAACGAAGCGAAAGCAGAAGCCGCGGAAGCCGGCCGGGAAAACGACGGCGGCGCACAAGGCGGGCGCGAAGCGTAAAGCTTCGTAGGTGTCCCTCTCCGAATACAAGCGCAAGCGCGATCCGAAGCAGACCCCGGAGCCCTTCGGCGGTGGCAAGCGCGGCAAGAACCCGATCTTCGTCGTCCAGCGCCACGACGCAACCCGCTTGCACTACGACTTCCGGCTCGAGAAAGACGGAGCGCTCGCGTCGTGGGCAGTGCCGAAGGGCGTGCCGCTCGAGCCCGGCGCGAAGGCGCTCGCGGTGCACGTCGAGGATCACCCCCTCGAATACGCCACCTTCCACGGTGAGATTCCGAAGGGCCAGTACGGCGGCGGCAGCGTCGAGATCTGGGACAACGGCACGTACGAGCTGCTCGAGGAGAAGCGCAACGGGCAGCTCACGGTCCGCTTGCACGGCAAGCGGCTCCGCGGGACGTGGTCGCTCGTTCCCGCGCACATGGACGGGAAGGAGCAGAACTGGCTGCTCGTCAAGCGCAGCGACGACGAGCCCGCCTCCGCCAACGCGACCTATGCGCCGATGCTCGCGACGCTCGACACGCGCATCCCGTCGGGCGCCGACTGGATCCACGAGGTGAAGTTCGACGGCTTTCGCGCGATCGCGTACGTCCGAGGCGGCGTGTGCACGCTCGCGTCGCGCAACGACAACGATCTGACCGGCCGTTTCCCCGAGGTCGCGAAGGCAATCGTGAAGGCGGTGAAGAGCCCGAACGCGGTGCTCGACGGCGAGATCTGCCGGATCGATCCATCCGGACGGTCGAGCTTCTCCGAGTTGCAGCAGGGCGCGGGCCCGCTCGTCTACTACGCCTTCGACCTGCTCGAGCTCGACGGCGAGCCGCGCGTCCAGTTGCCGCTGCGTGAGCGGAAGGCGCTTCTGCGCGACCTGCTCGACAAGCGCGTGACCTCGGTCGGATTCTCGGAGGGCTTCGACGACGGGGTTGCGCTCTTCGCGGTGGCGGAGGAACGCGGCTTGGAAGGGATCATCTCGAAGCGTGCCTCGAGCGCGTACCAGCAGGGCAAGCGCTCGCGCGACTGGTTGAAGGTGAAGACGGAGAACAGCGAAGAGTTCATCGTCGCCGGCTACACGCGTGGGTCCGGCAGGCGTGCCGGCACCTTCGGGTCACTGGTCCTTGCGGTGAACGACGGCCACGAGCTTCGCTACGTCGGCAATGTCGGCACGGGATTCAACGACGCCGAGATCGCGAGGCTGCTGAAGCTCCTGAAGCCGCTGCACCGGCCGACGTCCCCATTTCGCACGGCGCCGAAGATGCCGAAGGTGCGCCGCGACGACGTTGTGTGGGTGGAACCGCAACTCGTCGCCCAGGTGCGCTTCGGCGAATGGACACACGACCGACATCTCCGTCATCCGGCCTACCTCGGCATTCGCGACGACAAGAGCGCGGCCGAGGTGGTCGAGGAACGGCCGATCTCCGAGCTGATCCGGAAGGGCAAGCGCGAGCTCAGGCTCTCGAACCTCGACAAGCCGTTCTGGCCCGACGAAGGCATCACGAAGGGCGACCTGCTCAGCTATTACCAGGCGATCGCCCCGACGCTCGTTCCGCATCTGAAGGGGCGGCCGTTCACGATGCGCCGCTACCCCGACGGCGCCTACGGGAAGGCGTTCTTCCAGAAGGACGCCCCGTCGCACATGCCCGAGTGGATCCCGCGGTTCCGCGCGCTCGTCTCGACGCGCGAGCAATCGCGAACCAAGAAGTGGATCGAGTTCCCGGTGGTCGACGACGAGCTTGCGCTGCTGTGGATGGCGAACATGGGCTGCATCGACATGAACACCTGGTACTCGCGCATCGACAAGCCTGACCGCCCCGATTTCGTGCTCTTCGACCTCGACCCGACGCCGGAGGTGCCCTGGGAGCAAACGGTCGAGGTTGCGCTGATCCTGAAAGGCCTCCTCGATGCGCTCGGGCTGGAGTCGTTCCCCAAGACGTCCGGCGGCAAGGGCTTCCATGTCCTGGTGCCGCTCGACCGCCGCGCGACGTACGAGGACACTCGCGCGTTCTCCGAGCACGTTGCCGGCGCGATTGCGCGCCTGCATCCGAAGCTCGCAACGACGGAGTGGGCGAAAGCGCGCCGGCGCGGCGTGCTGATCGACTCGAACCAGAACGGCGAGGGCAAGACGATTGCGAGCGCCTACTCGGTGCGTCCGAAGCCGGGCGCGCCCGTGTCGACGCCACTCGCCTGGAGCGAGGTGAACGACAAGCTGAATCCGTCGATCTACACGATGGCTGTCGTGCTCGAGCGGGTGCGGAGCCAGGGCGACCTCTTGGCCGGGCTGCTCACCACACGCCAGTCGCTCTCCAAGGCCCTGAAGTCACTGGCCTAATCACGGCTTCACGGGGTGCGTTCGCGATGCTTCCTTCGCGACGGCGAGTTCCTTGCCGTCGATTGCGGCGTACCGCATCGCGATTGCGCTGAGCTCGTCCGACGCCTCTTTCGCCGCGTGCCCGAGCTTCGCGTCGAGCGTCGCGGGATCGTCGAGGTAGAGGAGTCGCGTCCAGAACGTCGTCAAGACGATCGACACCCAGGGCATGAAGATGGCGTTCCGTTCGAGCGCCGCCGACGGACGCTGGATGAAGAACGCAACGAAGATCCCGACTGTCAGCCCTGCGAGGCCGACCGACGCCGCAGCCTCGCCGACGGATGCCGCGGTGAGGCCCTTCACGAAGGCGGCAACGATCGCCGCGACACCGAACACCATCATCGCGACGTACCCGCAGAACACGACCCGGTAGGAGCGGCGGAGGTACGCCGTCGTGCGAGCGAGTGTCTGAACGTCTTCCTGCAGGATCGACGCCGCGAGTGCGCGCAACTCGTGCGTCGTTTCCATCGGATCCCCGTGCCGCGGGCGGGGCAGCCGCATCGTCATGGCATGCCCTCCTCGTCGATTTGGGCGCGAGCCTACGTCAAGCTGCGCACCCCGTCCACCACCTGTGGCTAGTGCAGGTCGTCGTCGGCGACGTCGAGGGCGTCCGCCCCCGCGAGGTCACGCCCCGCGAGAAGGTCGTCCTTCCGCGCCTCGAAGTCCTCGCGGTCGACGTCTCGTTCGTACGGCGTCATCCCCGACTCTTCCTCGACCCGTTCGACCACCCGTGCGTCCTCACCCTTCGACCAGCGCTGAAAGAGCTCCTTGAGTCCCATCACGTGAGTCTGTCGATCCCGAGGGTGGAGCGCAAGGCGTCCAGGCCCTCGATCTCAACCGCCACGGGCGACCGGAAGGCGGCGGCTTCGAGGCGGAGCACGGTGTGCGGCATCGGGTCGCCGCGGGGGTGTGCCATTCGCGTGCCTGTCTCGATGTCGCCGAGCTTGTGCGACACCCCGAGGGAGGCGTGGTTCTCCTCCCAGGCCGCCGAGACGGCTGCGCGTGCTCCCAGGCCGTCGAAGGCGAGTGTGAGAACGGCGGCGCGCTGCTCGGTACCGAGACCTCGGCCCTGCCAGGCGTGGCCGAGCCAGGAGCCGGTGAAGACCTCGTGCGTGAGGTGGAAGTCGTCGGCGCCAACACCCTGCGAGCCGATCGGCTCGCCGTCTCGGAATGTGATCAGCTCGAGCCGCCAGTGGTCCGGCGCTGCCGACGCGAGGCGTTCGCCGTGGTACGCCAGGAAGTCGTCCTCGAAGGACGCCGAACCGACGTTGTCGGTCCACGCCACCTCGAACGGCATCTCAGCCGGGTCGTGGATCCCCAGCGCGGCGACGCTCGCAAGCGCGCGCAACTCGTCGTCGTTTGCCAGCCGCAGCTCGAGGCGCGGCGTGCGCAGCCGCAGCTCACGCAGGGCTGTGACGTTAGACATCTCCAAGCTCGACGACGTCCCGGCGGAAGACGAGCGCGACCGTCCAGTCCGTCACGACGCGAAGCTTGCGCGTCAGGAGTGGCAGTTGGTACAGGTGATACGACCGGGTCACGAACCAACCGGGGAACCCGCGCAGTCGTAGGCCGAGCACGTCTGCGATGCCCTTGTAGCGGCCGAGCGTGGCGACCTGCCCGAGCATCCGGTAGCGGTAGGGCCGCACGTCGCCGTGGAGGTTCTTGGCGAGGCGCCGCGCCTGGCGGAGGGCGTGCTGGCAGGTCGGCGGGTCGAACGCCCCCGGAGTCGCGCCGTTCGGGACACGCGCGCAGTCGCCGAGCGACCACAGCCCTTCGTGCCCCTCCACACGGAACGTGTCGTCGACGACCACGCGACCCCGCTCGTCGAGCGGCAGCCCGAGCTCACCGAGCAGCGGATTCGCCTTCACGCCGGCCGTCCAGACGAGCGTTGCCGTCGGAATGTGCGTGCCGTTCGAGAGCACGGCTTCGTGCGCGTCGACCGATTCGAGTGTCGTTCCGGTGTGGATCTCGACGCCGCGACCCGCGAGCTCGCGAGCCGCGTATTCGCCGAGGCGCGGCGGGATCTCGGCGAGGATCTTCGGCGCTGCATCGACGAGCACCCAGCGCTGCTTCACTGCGGCGAGAGTCGGGTAGTAGCGGAGCGCGTCGCGAACGAGATCGGAGAGCTCTGCGAGTGCTTCGACGCCTGCGTAGCCTGCACCGACGAACACGAACGTCAGCTGGCGCTCGACGTCTCCGGCGACTGCGAGCTCGAGTCGCCGCAGCACATGATTGCGTAGCCGGATCGCATCCTCGAGTGATTTGAAGAGCATGGCGTGCTCGGCGAGCCCGGGCACCGGCAGACTCCGCGTCACCGCACCGAGCGCGACGACGAGCTGCTCGTAGGCGATCGTCGTGGGGCCTGCCTCCGTCTCGACGTGCACGACCCGCGAGTCTTCGTCGAGTGCTGTCACGCGTCCGAGCAGGAGCTCGGCGTGGGGACACATCACGCGGAGCGGAACGACGACGTGCCGTGGCTCGAGTGTCCCGGACGCAGCCTCGGGGAGGAGCGGTGTGTAGAGCATGAAGTTCTCGGTGCTGACGATCGTCGCGCCGGTGCTTCCGAGAAGACGCGCCACGTAGGCGCCTGCGAAGCCGCCGCCCACGATCAGCCGTCCCGCTCGAGCCGTGTGCTCTGCCACATCTCCATTGTGCTACGGGAGATCCCCCAGCCGTCGTTCGAGGAAGCGCCGCTCGGGATCGCCCCCCGTGAGCGCGAGCGCCCGTTCGTACTCGCTGCGCGCCTCCTCGGCCCGCCCGAGCCGCCGCAGCAGATCGGCGCGCGTCGAATGGAAGTAGCGGTAGCCGTCGAGCTCCAGCGCGTCGACGAGCGCGAGACCAGCTTCGGGGCCCGCCGCCTCCGCGACCGCGACCGCGCGATTCAGCTCGACGACCGCCGAGCCCGTGAGCCGCATCAACTCGCCGTACAGCACGGCGATCTGCCGCCAGTCGGGCGTGTCTTCGGCGTGCAACGCTGCGATCGCGGCCTGGACCACGTAACGGCCCGACCCCTGCAGCGCGAACGCCCGGTCGAGCACCGAGCGCCCCTCGGCGATCAACTCGCCGTCCCACAACTCGTGGTCCTGGTCGGCGAGCAGCACGAGGTCGCCGTCTGCGTACCGGGCCGCGCGTCGGGAGTCGTGCAGCAGCATGAGCGCGAGTAGGCCCTGGACCTCCGATTCGTCCGGCATCAGCTCCGTCAGCGCGCGACCAAGCCGGATCGCGTCCGTGGCGAGGTCGCCGCGACCGCCGTAGCCCTCGTTGAAGATGAGGTAGACGACGGCGAGCACCGCTGTCAGCCGGTCGGGCAGCAGGTGAGCCGGTGGGACACGGAACGGGATGCCGGCGTCCCGGATCTTGCGCTTTGCGCGAACGAGGCGCTGCGCCATCGTCACCTCGGGAACGAGGAACGCACGTGCGATCTCGTCCGTCGACAGGCCGCCGAGCGTCCGCAGCGTCAAGGCGATCTGCGATTCGAGCGCAAGCGCCGGATGACAGCACGTGAAGACGAGCTCGAGGCGCTCATCGGGGAAGGTGGTCTCGTCCATCGGATCCTCCTGCGACTCCTTGCCGGACTCTTCGGCCGCCAGCAGGTGCGCTTTCGCGACAAGCGTCCGGTCGCGGCGGATGCGGTCGATCGCACGGTTGCGCGCGGTCGTGACGAGCCAGGCGCCCGGATTCGCCGGGACACCGTCGCGCGGCCACCGCTCGGCCGCGACGGCGAACGCCTCCTGCGCGGCCTCCTCGGCAAGATCGAAGTCGCCGAGAAAGCCGATCAGCATTGCGAGGATGCGCCCCCACTCGTCGCGGAAGACCGTCTGTAGCGCTTCGCCCGGCTGCGACGTGGTGCCCGGTTGTGACGGCCCGCTCAGCGCTCGACCACCGGCCTCACCTCGACCGCGCCGCCCCGCCGCGCCGCGGGAATGCGCGCGGCCAGCTCGAGCGCCGCATCGAGGTGGTCGGCCTCGAAGAGGTAGAAGCCGCCGAGAGCTTCCTTCGTCTCCGGGAACGGCCCATCCGTCGTCAAGGTCGCGCCGTCCTGCACGCGCACCGTCGTGGCAGACTCCGCGCCCTGCAGCTCCGAGCCGCCGACCACACCCTTCGTCTCGGAGATGGCGAAGTACTCGCCGTAGATCGCCTTCTGCTCGTCCTCGGAGAGATTCTCCCAGTCGGTGTCGTTCGAGTAGATGAGCAATGCGTACTTCACGTGGCTCCTCCTTCGGGGATGTCGCTCCTACGACGAATGGGCTGCGGCGAAATCGACAAGGCGGTCGAGGAAGGTCAGGGCGCCCCCTTTGTCGAGCATGTCGTTCAGGTTGCCGCATTTCGGGCTCTGTACGCAGGACGGGCAGCCGCTCGAGCACGGGCAGCCGCGAAGCAGCGCGGCGGTGTCGGAGACCCAGCCTTCGAATTGCTCGAAGCCGCGCTCGGTGATCCCGACGCCGCCGGGATGGCCGTCGTAGATGAACACCGTCGGCAGCCCTGTCTCTGGATGGATGTTGGTCGAGAGCCCACCGATGTCCCAGCGGTCACACATCGCCCAGAGCGGCAACAGCGAGATCAGTGCGTGCTCGGCGGCGTGCAGGGTGCCGAGGAGCTTCGGCATCTCCTCGAGCCCGGCCAGGTGCCATGCGTCCGGCATGAACCAGATCGCCTCTGTCGCGAACGTCGTCGGGGGCAGCTCGAGCTGCACCAGCTCGATGCGCTCCTGTGAGCTCATCGTCTTGCGCTCGTAGCCGACCACCTGCTCGGTCACCTCGATCTCGCCGAAGTGGAGCTCGAGGCCGAGCCGCGACTCGACGCGTCGCGACTCGACGATCTGCGTCATCGTGTCCTTCTTCGCTTGGGTGTACCAGTCGCCCTTGAACGGTTCGACGACCGCATGCAGTGTTGTGAGGTTGAGCTCGCGGACGAGGTACGACTCACCGAGGTGCAGGTAGATCGCGCCGTCATGCACCGTCGTGTACGCCCGCGCGCGTTCGACGAGGCCGAGCACAGCGCCGCTCGATGCGTCGACGATGGTGATCGCGTCGGCGTCGGTCGAGCGGAGCGGCACGAGTGACGCCGGGTGCTCCGTGCCTGCCCACACGATCCCCGCCGGTGTCTGCTTCAGCTTCGGGTCGGCTCGCGCCGCCGCGAGGGCCTCCGCGCCGAGGAGCGTGGCGTCGTCGACGGTGAGCGGCGCCTCGTAGGCGGCTGCGCGAACGTGGCCCGCGAGCACACGCGGGTTCGCGTGATCGAGAATCGCAGCCTCGACCCGCCGCCCGAGCAGCTTCTCCGGCTCGCGCATGAAGAACTGGTCGAGGCCGTCCTCGCTCGCGATCAGCACGGCGAGGCCCCTGCCGCGTCGCCCCGCGCGTCCCCACTGCTGGCGCAGCGATGCAACGGTGCCGGGAAAGCCGACGGAGATCACCGCGTCGAGCAGCCCGATGTCGATACCGAGCTCGAGCGCATTGGTTGCCGAGACGCCGAGGAGCTCCCCGGCCGCGAGCCGCCGCTCGATCTCGCGGCGCTGGGCGGCCGTATACCCGGCGCGATAGGGGGAGAGCCGTGTGTCGTCGCCCAGGCGCTCGGCGGTGAAGCGATGAATCAGCTCGGCGGCCTTGCGGCTCTTCGCGAACGTGAGCGTGCGCAGGCCGCGCTCGACGAAGCTCGCCTGCAGTCGCGAGGCCTCCGCGAGCGCGGACGCGCGGAGCGCGAACTCGGCGTCATGGAGGGGCGGGTTCCAAAGGACGACAGTGCGCTCCGAACGTGGCGCCGCGTCGTCGCCGATGACGGTGACCGCTTCGCCGACGAGTGCGGCGCCGAGCTCACCGGGGTTCGAGATCGTGGCGGTGGCGAGGATGAACTGTGGCTCGGCGCCGTAGATGCGCGCGAGGCGCCGCAGGCGGCGCAGGACGTTCGCGACGTGCGAGCCGAAGACGCCGCGGTAGACGTGCGCCTCGTCGACGATCACGTAGCGCAAGTTTGCGAGCACGTCGCCCCAGCGGTCGTGGTTGGGCAGCAGCCCGACGTGCAGCATGTCGGGGTTCGAGAGGATGAGGTTCGACCATTTGCGGATCTGCCAGCGCTGCTCGGACGGCGTGTCACCGTCGTAGATCGCGGGCTTGATTCGCGGTAGGTGGTAGCCCGAAAGCGTCTTGAACTGGTCCTGGGCAAGTGCCTTCGTCGGGTACAGGTAGAGCGCGCGGTTCTTCGGCTCGCGTACGAGTGCATCGAGGACGGGCAGGTTGAAGGCGAGCGTCTTGCCTGAGGCCGTCCCGGTCGTCACGACGACATGCTCGCCACGTGCCGCCGCGTCCCACACCGCGCGCTGGTGCGCGTAGAGGCTCGGGACCGCCGCCGCGGCTGCGACGCGCGGGTCGAGCTCGGCGGGGAGGTCCGCGAACCGTGCGGCGCGCTCGGGCTCGGCGCCGAGGTAGGCCACCTCCTCGCCCTCCAGCAATCCTTCCCAGCCGAGGACGTCGACGCTCACGTCGCCGATGCTAGCCTCGCGTTACCGGGGTGCCCGTCTGAGGGCTGAGATCACACCCGTCGAACCTGATCCGGGTCATGCCGGCGAAGGGAGAGCTCTTTGACCGTTCCACGCCTGCTCACGATCGCCGGCTCCGACAGCGGGGGTGGCGCCGGCATCCAGGCCGACCTGAAGGCATTCGCGGCGGCGGGCGGCTACGGCATGACGGCGATCGTCGCGCTGACCGCCCAGAACACGCTCGGCGTGCGGGCGGTCCATGAAGTCCCGGCGACTTTCGTCCGCGAGCAACTCGAGGCGGTGTTCGGCGACATCGGCGTCGACGCTGCGAAGACGGGGATGCTGTTCTCACGGGCGGTGATCGAAGCGGTCGCCGAGTTCCTCTCGACCCATCGCGTGCCGCTCGTCGTCGACCCCGTGCTGGTCGCCTCCTCCGGAGCCAAGCTGCTCGAGGATGACGCGGTCGAGGCGCTTGTCACGAAGCTCTTCCCGCTCGCGACGGTCGTGACGCCGAACCTGATGGAGGCCGAGGCCCTCGCAAGTAACAGACTGTTACAAGCTGCTTCGCGAACGCGCGCCGGCGGGACGCGAGCTAGTAACAGACTGTTACAAACGAAGTCGGAGCTCGCGGAGGCCCTCGTCGAGCTGGGGGCGCCGGCAGTGATCGTCACGGGCGGCCATGGCGATCCTGTCGATCACCTCTTCGACGGCTCCCGCCACGTCGAGATTCCCGTCGAGCGCTACGGCGTCGCCGCCACACACGGCGCGGGCTGCACTCACTCCGCCACTCTCGCCGCGTTGCTCGCTCGCGGCCTCTCCCTCGCCGACGCTGCGCGGGGCGCGGCGGCCGCCGCAAGCGACGCGGTTCGCCACGGCCTCGACGGCATCGGCGGCGGCGACGGCCCTGTCGACATCCTCCACCTGAAAGGACGACCGTGACCATTACTCCCGGCGCATCGCTCGAGCGGCTTCGCACGACGAAGCCGCTCGTCCACCAGATCACGAATTACGTCGTGATGAACGAGACCGCGAACGCCACCCTCGCGCTCGGCGCACTGCCCGTGATGGCACATGCCCCGGAGGAGGTGGAGGAGATGGTCGCCCTCGCGGGCGCGCTCGTTTTGAATATCGGCACGCTCTCCGCCACCTGGGTCGACGCGATGCTCAAGGCGGGGCGGGCAGCGACCGAGCGAGGCATCCCGATCGTCCTCGACCCGGTCGGCGCCGGCGCGACCAGGTACAGGACAGAGACGGCAAAGCGGATCCTCGACGAGGTGCGCGTAACGGTCGTCCGAGGCAATGCCGGTGAGATCGCGACCCTCGTCGGCGTCGCGGCCGAGGTGCGAGGTGTGGAGTCGATCGACGCCGGCGGCGATGCGGCCGGCCTCGCCCGCCAGGCCGGGGCCGCGCTCGGTGCTGTCGTCTCCGTCACGGGGCCGGTAGATCATGTCTCTGATGGCAACGAGTCGATCGCGATCGAGAACGGCCATCCGCTGATGGCGTCGATCACAGGCACCGGCTGCATGTCGAGTGCGCTCACCGGCTGCTTCCTGGCTGTGAACGCCGATCGTCCGCTTGCGGCGGCGGCCGAAGCTCTTGCCGCGTTCGGCGTCGCGGGCGAGCAGGCGGCGGTCGGCGCCCGTGGCCCAGGGTCGTTCCACGTCGCGCTGTATGACGCCCTCGCTGCACTCGACCCGGGGACGCTCGACGAGCAAGCGAGACTCGGGTGATCGTGCATGCGCTCGTCGGCGACCTCGAGACGGCGCGCCGCGCAGTCGACGCCGGCGCGACCGTCGTGCAGCTTCGCGTCAAGGGGCCGACCAGCGAGATCATCGATCGCGGCCGTGGCTTCCGCAAGCTCGGGGTCGCCTTCGTCGTCAACGACGACGTCGACGCGGCGCTGGCACTCGGCGCAGACGGTGTGCACCTCGGACAGGCCGACGAGGGAGCCGAGCGCGCCTGGAACGCAGGGTTGCTGCTCGGGCGCTCGGCGACGAATCTTGCGGAGGCGGTCGCAACCGACGCGGACTACCTCGGCGTAGGGCCGGTCTGGGAGACACCGTCGAAGGTCGACGCAACCGCCCCGATCGGGCTCGAGGGGCTCGCCGAGATCTGCGCAGCGGTCGACGTCCCCGTTGTCGCGATCGGAGGCATCGACGCGGCCAACGCGGCCGCCTGTATCCACGCGGGCGCCGCCGGGGTCGCCGTTGTCCGTGCGGCAGCCGACCCGGCGCTGCGCAGGGCTGTCGATGAGGCTCTCCGAGCTCGGTGAGCTCGGGCTCCTTGCGGAGCTCGAGCAGCGCGGCCTGATTGTCGGCGTCGCGAACGATGCGGCGCAGCTCGGCGGCGGCCTCGTGGCGACGCAGGACGCCCTCGTCGAGAACGTTCACTTCCACCTCGACTGGCTCACATGGCGCGACCTCGGCTGGCGTGCCGCCGCAGTCAACCTCAGCGATCTCGCGGCCTCAGGAGCCGAGCCCGACGCGCTCCTCGTGACGCTCGCGCTGCCGCCGGCGGTAGCCGTCGCGGACGTCGTGGCGTTTTACGAGGGGATCGCCGAGACCGGCGTGCCGGTCGTCGGCGGCGACACGACGTCGTCCGAGACCGTCGTCGTCTCCGTGACTGCGTTCGGCCGCAGTCCACGCGTGCCGGGCCGCGCCGGGGCGCTCCCCGGCGACGTGCTGGTGGTCACAGGGCCGCTGGGAGGGGCAGGCGCCGCGTTCCGTCGCCAGGCGTATGTGCGGCCGCCGCTTCGGATCGACGAGGGGCGCCGGCTTGGCGCGGACGCACACGCGATGGTCGACATCTCCGACGGCCTGCCGGTCGACGCGGCGCACATTGCGCGACGCTCAGGCGTGCGGTGCGTGCTCGAACTCGACCGCGTGCCGCTCGCCGCGGGTGCCACCTACGACGACCTCGGCTTCGGCGAGGACTTCGAGCTGCTTGCCGCCGTCGAAGACGCCGGTGGGCTCGCCGTCGTCGGCCGCGTCGAGGCAGGGGAAGGTGTCGTGCTGCTCCTCGGCGGCGCACCGCACCCGCTGTCTGGTTGGGAGCATTTCCGGCAGTGACTCGCGCTCAGAGCGTCTTACGCGGGTAACAGAAATCGACCAGCCAGCGGCCGCGCACGTCGTGCAACTCGCACTCGTAGACCTGCTGGCCGGCGGCAGTGCCGGCGCTCGTCAGCTTCGGCAGGACGAGCACGTCGTAGCCGAGGATGCCGCGGTAGGAGTACTTCAGCGTCAGGCCGAACGTGCGGAAGGCATTTCCCGGATAGGGGACGACCGGCAGGTCGCCGGCGAGCCAGTCTGCGTGTGACGTGCCGATCTTCATGTGCGCTGTCGCGAGGGGCCAGGAGGAGGCGAGGTTGCGGCGGACGACCGCGCTGCGCACGAAGGCGTCGAGCGTCCGGCGCGCCGCTGCGAGTGCGCCCGGCGCCTGTCTGAGGGTCTTCGGTGTGCGCACGACGACCGCGGGTTTGCTGAAGTCGATCGGAGTCGCCGTCGAATGGCCGCTGTTGCGGTCGAAGACGATGAGGAGGACGACGACCGTCACCACCACGGTTGCGATCGATCCGCGGAGCAGGCGCATGCGCCTGCGGTGAGACGCAGGCAGCCTCAGCACGCCGCCAGGGTAGCGGCGTGCCGCTCCGGTGCTCGGCGGAGACTACGCGCCGTTCAGGTAGTTCGGCTCTGCCGAGACGATCGCCGTCGCTGCCTTGTCCATCGGCAGCGCCGTGAAGCCCGACTGCGCGATGAACACGCTGCGAGAGCCCGACGGCACCGATGCGAGCGTCGACCCCGACCCGCCGCCGATCACGTTCCCGGCCGAGTCGAGGATCACGATCGAGAGCCGCGCCGTCGAGAGCGTGAGCGCGGGCGCCCCGTTCACGACTTCACCGTCGACCTCGCCGACCCAGCCGGGGTCGTATGCGGACGGGACCGGCCGGACGTTTGCGAAGTCGGGCTCGGGATGCGCCGTTTTCGGCGCGTGTGCGCCGACGCGGATCGTGATCTCGAGCCGGGTCACCGCACTCTGGGTGCGCAGCGGAAGCGAGTCGCCGTAGGCGAAGGTGCCGGACGCACCGATCAGCGAGAGCGTGCGCGAGACCGTGCCGAGCAGCGAGCCGGTCGCGTCGACCATGTTCACGAGCACGTAGACCGACGTCGCATCTTCGGTGGCGGACGTGTTCCGCAGCATCAGCCCATAGCTCACGAGGCTCCCTGGACCGGTCTTGTTCGGCCGCTGGCTGTAGCCCTGCTTGTCGAGCACGATCGTCGGAGGCGCGGTCGGGCCGCCGGTGGTCGTCGAGCGGGAGTGCACGACGACGAAGGTCCCGAGGAGCTTGCCGAGCTTGCCGCACGACACGGTCCAGCGCGCGACGCCGATCGCAGCGGCCGGCGACACGGAAACCGTCCAGATGACGATGCGGTTCACGACCCGATGGGTGCCGGCCCGCTGCGTCGCACCGTTCACGTACCGAATCGCGAGCGAGCACGAGCTGACGCCCGTGACCGGAACCTTGAACGTCGCTTTGTCGCCCTGATGGACGAGCCCGGGCGCCTGGAGGCGCGGCCGGGCGCCGGCGGCCGTGGAGGCGCCGACGGCAAGAGCGAGGACGATCAGAACGAAAGTGCTGACGCGAAGCGGCACGGGACCCCCCGGGAGAGATGAGCCGGCCGCCCCCGGTCAATTGACCTTCGAATCGTGAGCCTGCGCGCCGCGCGCGGCGTCCCCCGTTTTGGTGATTTACAAGTACGGCGAGAATGACTTCTCGAAGTGCTTCTTCGGCCGCGCGCCATAGATGCTCTCGCGCGGCTCGCCCCCCTCGAAGAGGATCACCGTGGGCAGCGAGAGTACGCCGAACCGGCTCGCGGTCTCGGGATTCGCGTCGATGTCCAGCTTCACGAACTCGACCCGGTCGGTGGCGCCTGCGAGCTCGTCGAGTGCCGGCTCGATCGCCTTGCACGGACCGCACCACGGTGCCCAGAAGTCGACGACGACCGGCTTGCCCGCGAGCAGAACCTCCTTCTCGAAGGTCGCATCGGTCACCTCCCGCATTGCTGGACGTTAGCGGCCGAGCCGCAGGAGCGGTACGCGGCAGATCGCCTCCAGGACGACCGCACGGCTCATCTTCGACTGGCCGGCCTCGCGGTCGGCGAAGATGATCGGGATCTCGACGACTCGAAACCCAGCCTGCTTGACGCGGTAGGTCGTCTCGATCTGGAAGGCATAGCCGCGCGGCGTGATCGCCTCCAGGTCGAGCCCTTCCAGCACCGCGCGGCGGAAGCACTTGAATCCTCCCGTCGGGTCATTCACGCCCATCCGGAGGAAGAGCGCGGTGTACAGCGAGCCGCCGCGCGAGATCAGTCGCCGCACGAGGCCCCAGTTGCGGACACCACCGCCGGGGACGTACCGCGAGCCGAGCACGAGGTCCGCGCCTCCTTCGGCCGCTGCGATCAACCGCGGCACATCCTGCGGGTTGTGCGAGAAATCGCAATCCATCTCCAGCACGAGCTCCGCATCGCCGGCGAGGACGTGCCGGAAGCCGTCGATGTAGGCGCGACCGAGGCCTTCCTTGCGCTCGCGGTGCAGGACGGCGACGAACGAATGCGTCTGGGCGAGCTCGTCGGCGATCGCACCGGTCCCGTCGGGTGAGTTGTCGTCGATCACGAGCACGCGGTCTCCGTCGCGCAGAACCGCACCGAGTGCGTCGATCATCCGCGCGAGGTTCTCGCGCTCGTTGTAGGTCGGCAGGCAGATGGTGGCGCGCATCGGCGCGCCTATGATCGCGTGAGTGGCTGATCTCCCGCGCAACAACGAGCTTGCGGAGCAGTTCGAGCTGCTCGGCGACCTGATGGAGCTCGAGGGCGCCGACTCGTTTCGGGTCGGCGCCTACCGCCGAGCGGCGGCCCGGATCCGCGAGACCCCGTCGTCGGTCGCGCAGCTCGCCTTGAACGGCAAGGCCAAGGAGCTTCAGGACATCGGCAAGACGATCGAGGGCAAGATCGTCGAGATCGTCGACGACGGCGAGATTCACGCGCTGACGAAGAAGAAGGCGGTCGTGCCGGCCGAGGTCGCCTCCTTCATGCGGCTGCCGGGCCTGGGGCCGAAGACTGCGCGGCGGATCTGGCAGGAGCTCGGAATCACGACCGTCGCCGGCTTGAAGGCGGCGGCCGAGGCGGAGCAGCTGCGCGGGCACGCCGGCATCGGCGCAGGCACCGAGGCCAAGATCCTCGTTGCGCTCGCCGAACCGCGAGCCGTCGAAGGGCCGCGCCGCGCGCTGCTCGGGACGACGCTGCCGAAGCTGCGCGCCCTCGCCGCCGTCCTGCGCGAGCATCCGGCTGCGGTCGAGGTGTCGGTCGCCGGCTCCGCGCGGCGCATGCGGGAGACCGTGCGCGATCTCGACATCATCGCCACCGCCACCGATCCGCAGGCGCTCGTCGACTACTTCTGCTCCTTCGACTGGATCGTCGACGTCGCAGCGAAGGGCAGCACAAAGGCGACGGTCGTCTCGAACGACGGCCTGCGCTTCGACCTTCGTGTCGTCCCGCCGGAAAGCTACGGCAACCTCCTGCAGCACTTCACCGGCTCGAAGAATCACAACGTCGCGTTGCGCGAAGACGCCGTCCGGCGCGGCTTTTCGGTCTCGGAGTACTCGGTCACGGTCGTCGAGTCGGGCGAGGAGCATCGCTTCGCCCGCGAGGAGGACGTGTATGGCTTTCTCGGCTACGAGTGGATCCCCCCGGAGCTGCGCGAGGACGGCGGCGAGCTGGCGGCGGCACGTCGCAGCGAGTTGCCGACGCTGGTCGAGCTCGGCGACGTGCGGGGTGATCTGCACACGCACACGACCTGGTCCGACGGCAAGGACTCGCTCGAGGACATGGTCGCGGCCGCGAAGCTACGTGGCTACGCCTACTACGCGATCTGCGACCACTCACAACGGCTGCGTGGCGACCTGCTCGCGCGGCAGTCGGAGCAGATCGACGCACTGGGCGAGCTCGTCGCGCCGATGCGGATCCTGAAGGGCATCGAGGTGAACATTCGCCCCGACGGCTCACTCGATGTCTCCGACGAGGAGCTCGCGACGCGCGACTGGGTTGTCGCCTCTGTGCACTCGCGCTTCGACCACGATCCGACCGGCAGAGTCCTCGCGGCGATGGAGAGCCCGTACGTCGACTGCATCGGTCATCTGACCGGCCGCAAGATCGGCAAACGACAGCCATCACCTGTCGATGTCGAGCGGGTCATCGAGCAGGCGCTTGCGACCGGGACGTTCCTCGAGATCAATTCGCAGCCGGACCGGCTCGACCTGTCGGACGTGCATGCGCGCGCCGCACGCGAGGCGGGGCTGAAGCTCGTGATCGACTCCGACGGCCATCAGATCGGCGCGCTCGACTACGTCGAGCTCGGTGTCGGACTTGCGCGTCGCGCCTGGCTCGAGCGGGACGACGTCCTCAACACCCGCACGTGGAAGCAGATCGAGAAGCTGAAGAAGAAACGTCCGTGACGTTCCGCGAGGATCTCGATCGCGCGGCCGACTGGGCGGATGCCTACCTCGCCCGCGTCGCCGAGCTTCCGGTTGCGGCCGCGGTCGAGCCGGGGGCGGTCCGGGCCGCGCTTCCGAGCGCGCCTCCCGAGCACGGAGAGCCGTTCGAGTCTGTCCTCCGCGACCTCGACGAGGTGATCCTTCCGGGGATCACCCACTGGAACCACCCGCGCTTCTTCGCCTGGTTTGCGAACACCGGGTCCGAGCCGGGCATCCTCGCCGAGCTTCTGATCGCGACGCTGAACGTCAACGCGATGACGTGGCTCTCGTCACCCGCCGCCACCGAGCTGGAAGTGACCGTGATGGACTGGCTCGCGCAGCTGCTCGGCCTGCCTCGCTCGTGGCACGGCCATATCGAGGACACCGCATCGACGGCGACCGTCGCCGCGCTCGCAGCGGCCCGCACGCTTCGGCCGGGCGGCGTCGTCTACGCATCGGAGCAGGCGAACTTCAGCGTCGAGAAGGCCGCGCGGCTCGTCGGCCT
>JBAQHS010000099.1:0-24210 GCA_049288455.1 Gaiellaceae bacterium
CGAGCAGCAGCGAGGCCCGTGCCCGCAGCCACTCGAGATGGTCGCCGTGCATGTGCGCCACGTAGTCCACGGGGTTGTTGAAGTACACGGACTCACCGCGCTCGCCGCCGCCCTGCACCGAGACGTCATAGACCCCGCTCATGCAGATCGCGGCGGGGAACAGGTCGGCGCGCTTCAGGCAGAAGTTCGCGGCGTGGTAGGCACCAAACGATGTGCCGGTCGCGATCAGCTCCGCGGAGTGCGAGTCGGCCTGCACGAACGGCACGAGCCGCGTGAGGATCCACCATTCGTAGTGGCCGTGCCGCCGGGCGCGCTCCTCGAGCGGCAGGTCGCTGCGCGTCCAACTCTCGCTGTCGTACGACGGCACGCAGTAGAGCTTCAGCCGGCCCGCGTCGAGCAACTCGGCGAGCGAATCGACCATCCCGCGGTCCTCCCAGTCCTGGACGTCCCCATTCTCGGAAGGGAAGGCGACGACCGGGCGGCCGTAGTGGCCGTAGGCGAGCACGTGCCCGCCGTCGACCTCGATCGTACGGCGACTCATGCGACGGCCTCGATCAGCGCGGGAAGGTGCGGGTCGAACGAGTCGCGCCAGCAGGTCCAGTTGTGGCCGTCGCGGGTCTCGGCGAGCCACGCGGGGTAGCCCTGCGTGAGCAGGGCATCGGCGAGCGCGCGGTTGTTCGAGTTGTTCTCCTCTGCGGTCCCGCACGTGATCGCGATCGGGATCGTGCGCTCGACGTCGACGCCGCGCAGGACGGTGCCGATGAATCGGGTGATGCGCGCATAGCGGCCGAATTGCGACTCCTGCTTGTCGGAGCGCTGCTGGAAGAAGCTGCCTGACTGGAGGAGCAGCCCATCGAACGACCGCGGGTGACGGCGGTGCGCATGCAGCATCGCAAGCGCGCCGAGGCTCGCCCCCATGCCGATGCGCCGGCCGTGCGGCGCGAGCTTCGTGATCTCCGGCAGAAGCTCGCGGACAAGCGCGCCCGCGTAGAGCGCCGACGCCGAATACGTCTCGTTCCGGTCGACGGGCTGGATGAGCGCAGCGCGAAGGGGTGGGATGCGCTCCTCCCAGCTCATCGCGTCGAGGAAGCGTGTCAGCCCGGAGTAGTGCGCGTACTCGGGGCCGTCGTGCGCGACGATCAGCGGCGCGTCGGCGGCGGGCGGCTCGGGCGTCGCGTAGAGGATGACGTTGACGCGCGCGACGAGCCGGCGGCACCGAAGCTCGACCTCGCGCACATGTCCCGCGTCGGCGATCGAGTCGAGCCAGTACGGCGGCATGTACTCAGGCCATTCGATCACCGACTTGTCGCCGAATGGACCGCCGGCCCGCAGCGGGTTCGACGGGTCGGTCGCGAAGCCGCCGTCGACGCCGATCAGGTACTCGAGGCGGTCGGCGTTCGGCCGGGGGAAGTCGAGCCGCCACGCGCCGTTCTCCCAGGCGAAGGGGGGCCCGGGCCGTGGCCGAGCGACGTCTTGCCCGAGCACGACCTCGCTGAAGCGGCGGCCGGCATCGGGCAGCGTCAGTTCGACCGCGTCCTCGCGGACGCGGGGCGGGGTCAGGGCTTCTTCTTCTTGGGCCTCAGTGCGCGTGCGCGGATCTTGTACTCACGGACGCGTTCCTGTCGCAGTAGGACGTTGCGCCGAGCCTCGACGGCCTCGAGCTCCCGTTGGAGCTTCCGGTAGCTGTCCCAGCGCTCGGCGGGCAACGTTCCCTGTGCAAGTGCGTCTCGGATCGCACAGCCGGGCTCCTGGTCATGAGCACAGTCGGAGAAGCGACAGTGACGCGCGAGCTCCTCGATGTCACCGAACGTCTGCTCCAGGTCAGCGTCCCAGAGCTGCAGCTCACGGATGCCGGGGGTGTCGAGCACCACACCGCCGGTCGGCAGGAGGATCAGCTCGCGATGCGAGGTCGTATGGCGGCCGCGGTGATCGTCCGCACGGACTTCCTGCGTCGCGAGCAAGTCCTCGCCGGCAAGCGCGTTGACGATCGTCGACTTGCCGACGCCCGACGAACCGAGCAGCACCGCCGTGCGGTTGCCTTTGAACCAGACGAGCATGTCGTCGAGCCCGGCGCCGGTGCGTGCCGAAACAGCGAGTGCGGGGCACGAACCGAGCGTGACCATCTCGACCTCGGCGAGGAACGGCTCGACATCGTCGACAAGGTCGGTCTTCGTGAGCAGCACGACCGGCTGCGCTCCGCTCTCCCACGCCATGGCGAGGTAACGCTCGAGTCGCCGGACGTTGAAGTCGAGCGGGAGCGCCTGCACGAGAAACGCGACGTCGATGTTCGCCGCGAGGATCTGCTCGCGCGTTGCGTTCAGCGTCTCCTTGCGCGAGATGCTCGTTCGGCGTGGCAGCACGGCCTCGACGAGGACGCTCTCCGGGTCGAACCCGACCCAGTCGCCGACCGCGGGCAGCTCCTCCTCGCGGACGAGGCGATTCGCCGCGCTCGCGCGCAACTCACCGTCGTCGCCGAGAAGGTCGTAGGCACCCCGATGCTGGATTGCGACGCGGGCCGGTTGGAGGCCGGCGGCGCGGTGCTCTGCGAACGCGGCTTCCCAGCCGTCGTCCCACCCGAGCCGGTGGAGAAGCGAGTCCGTAATCGGAAGAGTCAACCAAAGCTCCTTTGGATGCGAGAAATGGACGGGCCTGCGGCCCGTCGAGCGCGCGTCTAGGAGCGGGCGCGACGGGCTGCGGCGCAGGACTTACGGGAGAAATCGACTCGCTTCATCGGTGCACCACCTCCTCGTCGGCCGGGAACCCTGTCATTGTGCGGGCAATCCGCACTTTGCGCAAGTCGGCCGACCCCGCTACCCTCGCCTTCCCCGTCCCGATTCGAAAGGCCCCGACCGCCATGACCAAGCGCATCGCACCCCTCGTCGTCCTGGCCGCACTCGCGGTGATCCTCGCCGGCTGTGGCGGCGGTGGAAGCAAGAGCAGTTCGGGCACGACCGGCGGCGGCGGTGCCACCGGTGGTGGGACGAACGGAGTCGCGATCGGCAACTGCCTGAACGACGCGAACTTCTTGGTGCAGCCTCAGGACACAGCAGTCGACGGGCAGTCCCCGGCCGGGGTCAGCTTCACGCTGACGCTCTACAAGGATGCGGCCACCGCGAAGGCGGCGGCCGCGAAGAAGAACCCGAAGACGACGGCACTCGCCGACAACGGTGTCGTCGACTTCCACGGCAACGTCTCGCCGTACCAGGGTGCGCCGCCGGCGAAGATCTCGAAGGTCGAGCTCGCGGCGATCAAGTCCTGCATCGAGTCTTCGAAGTAGGAGGTTCTCGGGGGTACACTGGCCTCGCCCGCGGCGCGGTGAGGTTCCGAACCGGGTCAGATCCGGGAGGAAGCAGCCCTAAGGATCCCTCACCGGTGCCGCGGACTTTTCACGCGGTCAGCCGGCCAGGTCGTGCTGGCGCTTCCACTCGGCGGTGTGCCACGGCCCTTTGTGGTGGAGCCCGACGAGCCGGCCGGGGAACCACCAGCGAACAGCCCGGCCGAGCGCCGTGCGCTTGCACCAGCACGATGGGTCACAGGCGCACTGGCGGTTGCGGGGGTTGTGGAGGCGCTGCAGGAGCGTCCGTCCCATGGCTGAAGGCTACTCCCGCCCGCGCCCGGTGGTGAACTTCCGTTCGGCACGGGCTATCCTTGCCCGCAGAGGGCGCATAGCTCAGCGGGAGAGCGCTCGCTTCACACGCGAGAGGTCCCTGGTTCGATCCCAGGTGCGCCCACCTTCTCCAGCCCGCTCCGGACGCGGCCTCGCGCCGCACTCCGTTCTCTCCTCTGACGACACAGACCCCTCCCTGGGCACCGCATTCGCACGCCTGAGCTCAGGCTCACCTGGCTGGCTGCTTGAAATGTGCCGATATCGGCATATAATTAGCCCGTGGCCCGCTCGTCCACGACCTTGGATGTCTTCAACGCGATTGGCGAGGCGCGGCGTCGCGAGATCCTGGACACGCTGATCGCAGGTGAGAAGGCAGTCGGGGCGATCGTGAACGACGTTTCGATGTCCCAGCCTCAGGTCTCGAAGCACCTTCGGGTGCTCAGCCAGGTCGGACTCGTCAGCTGCCGGGCGGAAGGACGTCGTCGGCTCTACAGCCTGGAACCCGCACGCCTGCAACCGTTTCACGACTGGTTGGCCAAGTACGAGCAGGCGTGGAACGAACGACTGGATCGGATGGACGCTTATCTCAAGGAACTCCAACAGCAAGGAGAGCCGCAGTGACGCCGAATCGGCACGGATCGTCAGTGATCGAATTCCCGAGCGAACTCGAGATCGTCACCACGCGAGCGTTCGACGCTCCGCTCGAGCTCGTCTTCGAAGTACTGACGAAGGCGGAGCATGTCCGCAACTGGTTTGCCCCATTCAACGATCAGGTGACGAAGTGCACGATCGACCTGCGCGTCGGGGGGAATTACCACATCGTTGGCGTGACCCCTGACGGAACCGAATGCTCGTTTCGTGGGACATACCTCGAGGTCGAGCCGCCGACCCGGACCGTCGCAACGTGGCTGTTCGAAGGATGGCCAGATGCGCACGCTGTCGAGACCACGGAACTGCACGAAGCAGACGGGGTGACGACGCTGACGATCACGCTGGCGTTCCGCGACAAGGCCGGCCGTGACCACATGACCAGGTTCGACGGCCAGGAAGACGGTTACAACAAGATGGAGGATTACCTGAGATCACTTCTCGCTCAAACGGAACCCGTCTCCGGATAGTCGAGGCTGAAGCCAGATCGGCAGGCCTCGCCCGCTTCAGACGTCCTCCGGCGGAAAGGTTGGCGGCTGGGTGCGAGCGCCAGCCGCATTGGTAGAACTCGGGCGTGTCGGGTGGTTGGCGTGACGTGTGGGACTTCGACGACCTCGAGTTGAGTGAATCGCGGTTCCGTGTGTTGCTTGATGTCGATGGGACCGCGGATGATCGGGCAGGGGCTTTGACTCAGCTCGCGCGGATCGAGGGTCTGCGTGGCCGCTTCCCAGAGGGTGAGCTTCTCCTCGCGCAAGCGGCAACGGCCGGCACGGCTGAGGGTTGGGTCTTGATCGAGCGTGGACGACTGCTTCGCTCGAGCGGCGACGAGGCCGCCGCCGCTCCTCTGTTCGAAGCTGCTTTCGAGCGTGCTCTTGAAGCTAACGATGGGTTCTTGGCCGGGGATGCGGCCCATATGGCGGCGCTCGTTGGAGATGCGGAGCGCTGGACAGCGCGGGGTCTTGAGTTCGCTCGTCGGTGCGATGATCCGGCGGCGCGGTATTGGCTCGGTCCGCTGCTGAACAACATCGGCTGGAGTCGTTTTGAGTCCGACGACTTCGTCGGAGCTTTGGCTGCATTCGAGGAGGCGCTCCAGGTTCGCAGTGACGAGCCGGAGCGGCCGTACGCGCGTGAGCTTGCGCGCTATGCGGTTGGCAAGACGCTGCGGGCGCTCGGTCGTCTCGACGAAGCGACGAGGCAGCTCGAGGTCGCGGTCGCCTGGTCTGACGGCGCCGGGGTCGACACGCCGTACTTCTACGAGGAGCTCGCCCAGTGCTACGCGGCGACTGGGCGGCCCGACGCGGCGCGTACTCAGGCGAGGCGCGTGTTGGAGCTTCTGAACGAAGACGCAGAGTCATCGGAACGCATCGAGCGACTGCGCGGGTTGGCGGCCTAGACCGACGGGATCAACGCAACGCCTGAGCTCAGGCGTTCTTGCGGACGATCAAATAGCCGTCCGCATGATCGACCACGGTCTCGACGTCCGGAATCTCGTGACCGTCGAGAACGACGAAGTGCCGCGGCGACAAGTGGAGCTTCTCGAGCGCGCCCGGCGGCAGCGAGATTCCCTCGACGCACGCCGGGTTGCCGCATTCGCAGAGATACAGCGTGGTCGCGGTGCCGTCGAGGAGGGCGATCTCCTCGTTGATCGCGCGGAAGAAGATCTCGGTCTGAACGATGCGCTCCGCCCGAGCGCCGCGCGTGAGCACCGACGCGTGGCGGGCAAGGGCGCGCACGACGGGCTCCGGAGTGTCGTCTGAATCGACCACCAACTGCGCGAGCGCGTGAATCTTCATCTGAGCCCCGCGCGCGGCGTAGCGCAACAGCGAGAACGCGCCGTCCATCTCGAGCCCGACCCGCTCGCTGAGGATGCCCTTCGCCTGCTCGACGACGATCCGCGAGTCGAGCGCGTGCTGCAACTGCTCCGCGCGCTCGCGCCAGTAGTCTTCGCCTGTTGGGTCGTCCATTGCAGCACCCTTCGATCGTGAGAACACGATCCGAGGAGGAGCTGGCGAACGGGATCAAGGCGCGCCGGCGCGGGCTCGGTTGTCGGGCCAGCCTAGCCGCTCTAGGAAGGTGTCGCCTTGCGGCAAAATCGCGTCACACCATTCAGCGAGCTCGTTGCAGTCCCGGCTCGCGGGCTCGTCTACGGCAACCGCGGCTGCCTGCACGACAACGCCGGAACGATCCGGCGGCGGTTCAACGGGAAGCGCTGGATCTCGTGCCAGCTCGAGTTCCGCGGCTGGCGCCGGGGCCGGCTCCTGCAGCCCGGCAAGTTCACCGAGCTCTTCTTCCTCGACGAGGCCACAGCGTTCGCGGCCGGCCACCGCCCGTGCGCGCTCTGCCGCCATGCCGACTACAAGCGCTTCTCGGCGATCTGGCAGACGCTCCATCCGGGCGAGGTCGGCGCTGACACGATCGATGCCCGGCTGCACACCGAGCGCTTCGATCCCCGCCCACGCACGCAGCGACATTCGAACGCATCCCTGCCGGAGCTCCCCGACGGCGCCTTCGTGCTGCGCGACGGCGACGCGTGGCTCGTGCGCGGCGACGAGCTGCTGCGCTGGACCGGCGCAGGCTACGACGCGCGGGTAGAGCGGCCGGCCCGGGGCGATGCGCGCCTGATCACACCGCCGTCGCTCGTCGAGGTGCTGCGCAGCGGCTGGGAGTCGCTCGTGCCCGTGCTCCACCCCTCCGCCAACTAGAGCCGCGCGCTACCCTCGCAGCGAGTGGCTCAATGCCTGTTCCCGCAGGTCGAGCCGTTTGCAGGTCCGACGGCCCGCGCCTCGCCGCGCGGGTCGTCGTCGTTAAGGTCGACCGCGTGGAAGAGCTGAACCTGCTCGACTGGAAGCGGCGGATCTTCGAGCTGTACGAGACAGTCCGGAGCGACCGAGAGCCGGAGCGCGCATGGCAGCGCTGGCGCGACGTGCGCGACGAGCTCTTCCGCTCGCATCCACAGTCGCCGCTGCCCGCCGACCGGCGCGCGACCTTCGACGGCGTGCCTTACTTCGACTACGACCCGGCCCTCCGGGTGCTCGGTGTCGTCGAGCTTGCCGAGCGTGTGACGCGCGAGATTGCGACCTCCGGTGAGCACCCGTACCTGTTCACGCGCTTTGCGCGGACGCACTTCGAGCTCGTGAACGACGAGCATGCACTCGACCTCTACTGGCTCGAGGGTTACGGCGGCGGCCTCTACCTCTGCTTCGCCGACGCGACGAGCGGGCACGAGACCTACGGCGCCTGCCGCTACCTGCTCGACACCGTGAAGGGCTCCGACCTTGGCGAGCGGAACGGCAAGCTCGTGCTCGACTTCAACTTCTCGTACAACCCGTCGTGCGCTTACGACCCGCGCTGGGTCTGCCCGCTCGCACCGCCGGGCAACCGGCTCGCCGCTCCCGTGCGCGGCGGCGAACGTTACGCCGGCTAGCTGCTAGCCGCCGAGGAACGCGATCTGCTCGGCGCGCGAGCGCCGGCCGATCTCGATCGGGAACGCCGTGTAGGCGTGCACTCCGTCGGGCCAGAGTGACAGCGCCGCGTCGTTGCCGGCCTGGCGCCAGCGCGCCGCCATGAAGAGCGAGTCGTCGAGCAGCGGATCCAATGTCCCGCATGAGAAGAGCGCCGGCGGCAGGTCATGAAGCTCCGCGTAGAGCGGCGAGATCGACGCTTCGCGTCGCTCCTCGAGGGTCAGGCCGGGTAGGAAGCAATCGACGAACCAGTCCATCACCGAGCTCGAGAGCAGTAGCTCACGATCGGCCCAGAGGCGGCGACTGGGCGTGCCGGATAGGTCGTACGGGCCGAAGACCAGGTTCGTCGCCGCGAACGAGCGCGGCGAGATCCCGTGCAGGTCGCGGAGGCGCAGCAGCGTGAGCACGGCGAGATGTGCGCCCGCCGACTCGCCGCCGATCACCAGCCGTCCTGCGTGGTTGGCGAGCAGCCAGAGCGCCGCGTCCTCGCAGTCGTCGGGCGCCGCCGGAAACGGATGCTCCGGCGCGAGTCGATACTCGACGCTGATCGACGTGAGGCCCGTGGACCGGGCGATCTCCTCGAGCAGCAGATCCTGGCCGTCCGCCGAGCCGAGCGTCCAACCGCCGCCGTGGAGATGCAGGTAGGCGCCGCGCGGATTCTCGGCCTCGACGACGCGAAGCGCGATCTCTCCTCCGCGCCCCGGGATCGAGAGGGTGTGCGCGTGCTCGGCGAAGACAAGTGGCGGGAACACGCCGCGCCCATCACGCCGCGCCTGCCGCGTCACCGACGCCGGCAGTGTGTGGACGGACGGCTGCGTCGCGAGGATCGCCGCCAGAGCGTCATTGAACGTGCGCGTCTCGGCGAGCATCTCCGCTTCTGTCATCGCCGACGCAGTGTGACGGAGCGACTACGTCTTTACTAGGAGCGCTCCGACGCGAGCGTACGAAAGTCGTCGGCGACGAACGCAGGCACGAACGGCATCAGGAAGCCCGCGCGCTCGAATCCGCCCCGGTCGATCAGGTAGACGGCGGTGCTGTGAACGATGTCACCCGAGACGGGATCGACCGTGATCCGGTAGGCGTCCCAGACCGGCTTCAGGCGTGCATGGCTGCCGAGCAGCCAGATCGTGTCGGCCGGCAGCCGCCACTTGCGGATCGCGTGTGCGACCGTGCTCGGCGTGTCACCGGCCGGGTCGACGCTGACCGCCACGAGTTGCGGGCGCGCCGTCCCTCCCGTTTGGCGGACAGCGGCGCCGAGCATGCGGCCCTCGATCGGACACGCCTCCTTGCAGAGTGAGTCGAGGAATGTGAGCGCAACGGTTCGCCCACGCAGCGACGCGAGCGTCACGGGACGGCCGTGCTGGTCGCGCAGCCCGAACGGCGGTGCCGCGCGCTCTCCGGCCGCCCACGTCGCCTGTCCGTGCAACGCGGGCAGCGCAAGCGGATCAGCGGCCGCCGAGCCGGTCAGCTGCCGATGAAACGCGATCCCGATCGCAATCCCGACGATCGCCGCGGCGGCGACACCTGCGATGAACCAGCGCCGCTGCATCAGAACTCGTCGCGACGCCTCGCGACGAGCCACCAGTACAACCCGACGGCGATCAGCAAAGCAACAGGGATGAAGAGCGTCAACAACGAGCCCGTCAGGAACGAGGCGACCATGGCATCTCCCTCAGTCGAAGAGTCTCAGTGCTCACCGACGAGCCTCCTGCGTCGGCCCACTCCCGTCGCCGGGTCGAGCCACCGCAGCGCGGCGACGACGAGCACGATGCAGTACGGCACCGAGCCGGGCACCCACATCACGCCCGCAGCAAGTTGCTGGTCGGCGAGCGCTGAAAGCCCGCCGGGGCGATGCGCGAGCGCCGCGTACGCGCCGTACACCGGCTCAGAGGCGAGGCCGAGAACGATCGCGAGGATCCAGCTCACCGCCAGCGCGCCGACGCCATACACCGCACGCGCGCCGTCGCCGAGCTGCGGGCGTCCGGAGGCTCCCGGCACGAGGTGCACCCAGAAGAGGAGCGCGGTCCCGAAGAAGAGGGCGTGCTCGACGTCGTGCACCGGCCCGTCGCGCAGCGTCAGGTCGTACAGCGCCGGTACGTGCCACGCAAGCAGCGTGCCGTTGAAGAGCGCGAACGCCGGCAAAGGCGATGCCAGCCGGCGAAACACGTGGCGGACCGGTGCAAGCGCCGGTCCCGCCAGCGCGCCCCGCGCGAGCGGACGGCGAACGCCGAGGGGAAGCGGGCGCACGATCCGCGGCCAGGGACGGCCGATGAGCAAGAGAGGCGGCGCCACCATCATCAGGAGGACGTGCTGCACCATGTGCACCCAGAAGAGCTCACCGGCATACGCGTCGATCGGCGAGCCGACCGCGAACGCGAGCGTCGCCAGCCCGGCATAGAAGGCAACGCCGCGCCAGCGCTTCCCGGCGTCACTCGCAGTTGCACTGAGGCGCCCGCCAAGGAGATAGAGCACTGCCGCCACCGCGATCGCTGCCAACGGCCACTCGAGCGGCCAGTTCGACGAGCGAAGCAGGAAGCTCACGTCGCTAGAGGACGTAGAGGACGAACCAGCTGACGACGCCGATCCCGGCCAGGAACACGGCGTAGAACGAGACCGCCTCGAGCTCGGGCCGGACGAGCGAGACGGGATCCTCGATGTCGGGCTCGGTGCGATCGGCGTCGCCCGAGCCGTGACCCTCCGGCAGCGTCTGGCGCCTCTCGCCGCGGTACCGGATCGAGATCGCGACCGTCGTCTCCGCCCAGAACGCGAGGCCGACGACGAAGATCGTCAGCAAGCCCGTCCAGCCGAGGTAGACGCTTGCGTACGGGCCGTCGGTCGGGCCGAAGCCCTGCGTCGACCATTCGATGATCTGCAGCACGACGACGGCGACGAGCAGAACGACCGAGCCGACTCCTTTCAGGCGCCAGGCGGGACGGCGGTCGGCGCGGTGGTCGCGCAGTCCGAGCCAGAGCAGTGCCGCGGCTGCCACGAGTGCAAGGGCGGTGAGAGTTCCGAGGGTGAACGAGGGGTCGACATGCTTCGGCCGCCACACCTTCGACGAGTCGAGCGAGCGCAGATAGAAGTATGCGAAGAGGAACGCGGCGAAGAAGAACGCCGTCGCACTCGACCAGAGATGCGAGGCGATGCGCAGGTTGCGCGCCATCACGTCGGGTGACTCGCTTTCGACGATGCCGTAGTCCGTCGAGTGGGTCGCGAGCTCGGTCACGTGGTCGGCCTCGCGGGCACCGGCGCAACGCGCGGTGACGGGCCGTCGGCACCGTACGGGTAGGGGTCCGGGCCGAAGGTCGGGATGCGGTCGAAGTTGTGAACCGGCACGGGTGACGGGAGCTGGAACTCGATCGACTTCGATCCCCACGGGTTGGCGCCGGCCGGGATGCGGGCGAAGACCTGCGACCAGATGAAGTTGACGAGGAAGACGAGCATCGACGCGCCGAGGAAGAACGCCGAGATCGACACCCAGGTGTTGCCGCCGTGCAGGTAGCCGGCGTAGGTGACCGAGCGTCGCGGCATGCCCAGGAAGCCGATCACGAGCAACGGCCCGAAGGTCGAGTTGAAGGCGATGAACATCGACCAGAAGTGGATCTTCCCGAGGCGCTCGTTGATCGCGTAGCCCGTCATCTTCGGTACCCAGTAGTAGATCGCCGCGAAGAAGGAGAACAAGAGGCCGCCCATGATCGTGTAGTGGAAGTGCGCCATCGAGAAGAAGCTGCCGTGTGTCGTCACGTCGCTCGGAACGTCTGACAGGAAGACGCCAGAGAGCCCGCCGATCAGGAAGTTGAAGAGCCAGGCGAGCACGAACAGCATCGGCACCGTGAGCCGGATGCGCCCTTCCCACAGGGTTCCGAGCGCGCAGATGAAGATGAAGCCGGTGGGCAGCGAGATCAGCTCGGTCGAGAGCATGTAGAACGGCCGCAGGTCGGCGTTGATGCCGCTGACGAACAGGTGGTGCTGCCAGACGAGCCACGAGAGCAGCGTGATTCCGAGCATGCCGGTGACCGCAAGCCGGTAACCCCACAGCGGCTTGCGCGCGAACACCGGCAGGATCTCGAGCACGATTCCCATCCCCGGCAGCGCCAGGATGTAGACCTCGGGGTGACCGAAGATCCAGAAGAGGTTCTGGTACAGGTAGGCACTGCCGCCCGCCTGCTCGTTGAAGAAGCCGGTCTGCGCCGTGCGGTCGAGCGCGACCATGAAGAGCGTCGAGATCAGCACCGGCGCCGCGAGCAGCATCAGCACGGAAGTCGAGACGACGCCCCACACGAAGATCGGCAGGCGTCCCCACGACATGCCCGGCGCGCGCATGGTGATCACGGTCGCGAGCATGTTCAGGCCGAGCAGCGACATCGAGATGCCGACGAGCGCGAAGAACACGATGTAACTGTCCATCCCGAGGTTGGCCTGGTCGTTCAGCGGCGCATAACCGGTCCAGCCGGTCGGGAAGCCGCCGTAACCGACGGTCGTCATCAGGATCACGCCCGCGAGCATCAGGAGCCAGAACGTGAGCGCCTCGATGCGCGGGAACGCCATCCGCCGCGCGCCGATCATGATGGGCACGAGGTAGTTCGCGAACGGGCCAAGGATCCCGCTCGTCATCATCCCCATCATCATCGTGCCGTGCAGCCCGACGAGCGTGAGGTAGTTGTTGGCATTGAACGTCTCGTGCGTCGGGCTCAGCAGCTCGAAGCGAATGAGCATCGCGTTCAGGCCGCCGATGAAGATGAAGAAGCCGATCCCGATCAGGTACTGGATCCCGACGACCTTGTGGTCGGTGCAGAGCGTGAAGTAGCGGCCCGGGCCTGCCGTCTCCTTCTCGCGCAGCGAGGGCGGCTTGCCGAGGAGGCGCTGGATCGGGTAGCTCAGGAACCCGAGCCCGAAGAGGAAGCCGACGATGGCGAGGATGTACGCGAGGAAGAGCGCGATGTCTGGCTGCCCGGTATCGCTGAAGTACGCGAGGCTCGGCCCGGTGATCTGGTGGCCGAGCCACCAGCCGACGTAGTAGCCGACGATCCCGAGCACGACGGCCGAGAGCAGGTTGTACCCGAGCAGCCGACGTACGTTCATCCGGCGCGCCCTTGCGGGTCGGGCTTGTACGTGAGCGCGTAGGGCGGCAGGTATTTCTCCACGGGCGCAAACTGCGTGCGCTCGCCCGCTATCCAGGTCGCGAACTGGCCGTCCGTCACGACCTGGCCGGTGTCGAACATGTAGCCGTGCCAGAGGCCGCACAGCTCGGCGCAGCGAATCTGGAAGTCGCCGGTCTTCGTCGCCTTCACGAACGCGATGTTGTCAACGCCGGGATTCGCGTCGGCCTTCACACCGAGCTCGTACGCCCAGAACGAATGGATCGCGTCGAGTGACGTGACGTGGAACTCGATCTGCCGGTTGACCGGCAGCACGAGCTGCGCGGTCTCGACGCCCCCGTAGGTCGGATAGCGGAACGTGAACTCCCATTGCTGGCCGATCACCTGAATCGGCAGTACCGGCCCGCTCGGCTTCGCGATCGGCTTCGGCCCGCTGCCGCCTCCGGAGCCGTTCGAGGCAAAAAGCTCGGCGGTGCCGAAGATCGCGAGGAACAGCACCGCGGCGCTCGTGACGGCGAGCCAGGCGATCTGCGACGGCATGTGGCCGCGGATCGGCGGGCCGTCACGCAGCTCCTCGCCGGGCGCCGCCCGGAACCGTGCGATCGCGTAGCCGAGGTAGACGAGGATGAAGACGGTGAACGGCGTCATCACGACGAGCAGCACCGTGTTGTCGGTCACCTGCGAGGCGGCGCCGGTCGTGCGCTTGCCGGGTGGCATGTTGGGCCCGAGCACGAAGATGACGAGCGGCAGGACGATCGCGGTGCCGATCAGCGTCAGCGCACCGATGCGCCCGGCGTGGCTGCGCAGGTTCATGGCGTGCTCGCCTCAGACGACATTCACGAACCCGTCCATGTAGCCGATCGTCTGCATCGGACCGCCGAAGCCGTAGAGGAAGCCGGCGGCGCAGGGGACGAAGCACTGCCAGCGGTAGTGCCCCTTCTTCCCGGTGCGGAAGGTGAAGGTGATCGTGGTGTGGGCGTTCTCCATCGCGCACGGCGCGAAGTCGCACTGGTTCTTCGCATTGTCATCGACGCCCTGAAGCGGAACGAGCACGCCGAGCGCCGGGATCGCGAAGGTATGCGACGCGTCGTCGGGGTTGATCGTCTGCATCGACTTGCCGTCGAGCGTGAACGTGCCGCCGACGAGACCGCGCGCCTGCGAGAGGAACGGATTGCGCAGGCCGCTCTTGCCGTCGAACTGGTAGACGGTGACGTGCACCAGCGCATGCGCGGGCAGGGTCCAGACGGTGCTGCGATGCCACACGCCGTTCTCGCGGACGAGGTACGAGACCCAGTTCTCGTTCCGGGAGAGCTTCGGCCCGACGGCGGCGACGGTCTGCAGAGTGAGGTTCGCGCTCGGCCCACCGGCCGCTGCCGCGGTGGGCACACGGTACGGCGTCGGGCCGTTCGTCAAGAACGTCACGTAGACCCCGATCAGGATCCCCAGGACGAGGACACCAACCAGCGTGACAACAGCCTTCCGGGCGCGCAGGCTCACGAGCGAGCGATATATCGCAGTCGTTCCCCGGCGTGCCGGAAAGTGACGAAAGTGTCACTTTCGTGTCATCCGTGCGAACGTCGCTCGGGCGTTCTTAGCGACCTCACAGGCTCGGCTCATGTTCCTCTCAGACGCGCGCGGCACGCTCGGGGCATGACACTCACATCGATCATCACGTTGAACGCCGCGCTCGGCGCGGTTGTCGTCTACGCCCTGCATCACTTCCTCGGGCACGGCATCCGCTCGCACCGCGAGGAACTGCACGAGCTCGTCTCGTTGCCCGAACGCGAGTCTGAGCGCATCGCCGCCTGACGCAGCAACGCGGCGGTTCGAAACTCATCAAACCTGGTTTAACCCCAAACCAGGTTGAGGCGGGCCTGTTAGGGTCGGACGCCGAGGCCCATGCGGATCCTGGTCATCGAAGACGAGCCGCGCATTCTCGGGTTCCTGAAGGTCGGGCTCGAGGCAGAAGGGTTCGCGGTCGACGGCGCGGACGACGGCGACTCGGGGCTTGCGCTTGCGCTCGCCGAGACGTACGAGCTCGTCGTCCTCGACCTGCAGCTCCCCCGCCTTGACGGCTTGCAGCTGCTCGAGCAGCTGCATCGCAAGCGGCCCGAGTTGCCCGTGCTCATCCTCTCGGCGCGCAACGACCTGCCGACGAAGCTGCGCAGCTTCCAACTCGGCGCGAACGACTACCTGTCAAAGCCGTTCTCCTTCGACGAGCTCGTCGCGCGCGTTCGCGTGCAGCTGCGGAACGGGACGAGCGAGGACGCATCGACCGTCCGCGTCGGATCGCTCGAGCTCGATCTCGCGCGCCGGCGTGCGCGCGTCGAGGGCACCGTCACCGATCTCTCCGATCGGGAGTTCCGCCTGCTCTACCACCTCGTCTCCCACGCCGGCGAGGTCGTCAGCCGCGAGCGCCTTCTGTCCGAGGTGTGGGGCTACAGCTTCGATCCTGGCTCGAACGTCGTCGACGTCTGCGTCCGCAGGCTCCGGAAGAAGCTCGGGCCCGCATCCCCCATCCAGACCGTGCGGCATGCGGGTTACCGGCTGGCTCTCACCTAGACGCTCCCGGCAACTCGACCTCGCGTGGGGGGCGCTCGCGATCGGGTGCCTCGCGCTGATGATCGCCTACCCGTCGTGGGAGACGATCCCGTTCCACGTCATCTGGATCAGCCTGACGATCCTCTACGGCTTCCGCGTGTGGTCGATCTCGACGACCTCCGCCGTGCTCGCAGTCGTCGCGATCGGGACCGGCGCTTCGATCATGACCGACGCGTTCGCGGGCCTGCAGCTCTGGGGCGAGCTCTTCGAAGTGCCGCTGATGTCGGCGATGTTCCTTGCCATGGTCTGGCATGCGCGCCGCCGCGTCGAAGCGCTCGAGACGGTCGAGGCGCTCGCAGATGAGCGGGCCGCGCTGCTCGACCAGGAGGAGCGGCTGCTCCACGACGTGTCGCACGAGCTCCGGACGCCGGTGACGATCGCGCGCGGACATCTCGAGCTGCTCAGCCGCCGGCTCGGCGCCGGCCAGCACGAGCTCGACGTCGCCTTCGACGAGCTGCAACGCATCGAGCAGATCGTCGACCGCCTGCTGCTACTCGCACGCGCCGAGCGTCCCGACCTCGTCATGCCCGCAAGCGTGCGACTCGTCCCGTTCCTGGAGGACGTCTTCATGCGCTGGGCGGAGGTCGCGCCGCGCGTATGGCGGCTCGGCGAGATCCTCGACGTGACGCTGCAGGTGGACGAGTCGTGGCTGCGGGCGGCACTCGACGCCCTGCTCGAGAATGCCGTCCAGTACACCGACGATCACGCACGCATCGAGCTCTCGGCGCGCGGCGAGGGTCATGCCGTCGTGATCTGCGTGTCGGACGAAGGTCCCGGGATCGCACCCGAGTCGTTGAGCCGCGTCTTCGAGCGGTTCGCGCGCTCCGACGCCTCCCGCTCGCGGCGCGAGGGCGGCGCCGGCCTCGGCCTGTCGCTCGTCGCCGCCGTGGCGCGCGCCCACGGAGGGACGTGCACGGCACAGAGCGTCGTCGGCGTGGGCTCCGTCTTCGAACTCAGCTTCCCGCTCAGGCACGCATCTCACGCCGATCTCGAGTCACCGCCCGATTTCCCGCCGGAGGCGGTCCCGGAGCTGCAGCCAGGATCTGCTTGAATCGAGGAGTGACCGCCCTGTACCGCAAGTACCGGCCGCAGACCTTCGACGAGGTGGTCGGTCAGGAGGCGGTCGTGCGAACGCTCACGAATGCGCTCTCCCAGGGCAAGGTGCGCCAGGCCTACCTGTTCGCGGGGCCGCGCGGCACCGGCAAGACCTCGCTCGCCCGGATCCTCGCCAAGGCGGTCAACTGCGAGCACGGCCCGACGCCGACACCCGACAACACGTGCCACTCCTGCGTCACGATCACGAACGGCAGCTCGCTGGACGTGATCGAGATGGACGCGGCGTCCCAGCGGGGCATCGACGACATCCGGGAGATCCGCGACCGCGTCGTCCTTCAGCCCGTCGAAGGACGCTCGAAGGTCTACATCCTCGACGAGGCCCACCAGCTGACCGAGGCAGCCTGGAACGCGTTGCTGAAACTGATCGAGGAGCCGCCGCCGCACCTGCTCTTCGTGTTTTGCACCACCGAGCTGCAGAAGGTGCTGCCGACCGTGCGCTCGCGCTGTCAGACGTTCGTCTTCCAGCGGCCTCGGCTGCCTGACCTCATCCGCAAGCTGCGGCTGATCGCGGACGCCGAGAAGATCGACGTGCCGGACGCCGCGCTCGCACTGATCGCGCGCGGCGGCCGCGGCGCCTACCGCGACGCAGAATCCACCCTCGACCAGCTCGCCTCGGGAACGGGCGGCGCGATCAACGTGCAGGACGTGCTGCAGCTGCTCGGCGCGGTCGAGGACGAGGTGCTGTTCCGGCTCTGCGACCAGATAATCGACGGCGACACCGCGGGCGCGCTGAACTTCCTCGAGGAGCTGTCCGAACGCGGCCAGGACCTCGGCAGGCTCGTCACCGACCTGCTCGAGCATCTCCGGCATCTGCTGCTCGTGCAGCACATGGGTGAGGTGCCCGACTCGCTCCCGGTTACCGAGGAGGCACGCGAGCGGCTGCGCGAGCAGGCAAACCAGATGCCGCCGGGCGCAGTGGTGCGGCTGATCGACCTGCTCGCGGTCGCCGTCGACGACATGCGCCAGGGCGGCGACCCGCGGCTGCCGCTCGAGCTCGCACTCGTGAAGGTGACGCGGCCGGCGTCCGACTTGTCGCGGGAGTCCCTCGCTTTTCGCCTCGAACGCTTGGAGCAACGGCATGTGCCGAGCGGCGAAAAGCCTAGCGTTGCGATTCCTAGCGCAACGGCTCCCGCTCAAGCGCCCGCTCCTGAGGGTGAAGCCGCGCCGCCGTTGCGCATTGAGCTCGAGCAGCTACAGGAGGCGTGGCGCCGCTCGATCCTGCCTGCGGTCGCCGAACGGTCGATTCCGATCTCGAGCGCGCTCGGCGAGGCGCGTCCTGCGGCGCTTGCGGGCGACACCTTGACGCTCGAGTTCCCGCAGACCGCAGCGTTCCACTTGAAGCTCGCCGAGGACTCGAAGAACGCTGCCCTCCTCCGCGACGCGCTCTACGAGGTCACGGGCCGCAAGCTCGCGGTGGTGTTCGAGCTCGGCGAGGCGGGGGAACGCGAGCAGCACGACGAGAAACCGGCCACCGAGGAAGACGTCCTCGAACTGATGAAGAGCACCTTCGACGCGAGGGAGCTGGAGGAATGAGCTTCGACATGAACGCACTGCTGAAGCAGGCGCAGGAAATGCAGGAACAGATGCAGCAAATGCAGGAGGACGCGGCGAAGGAAACAGCGTCCGCGTCTGCCGGCGGCGGCATGGTCACGGTCGTCGCGACTGCGGCGGGCGAGATCACCGAGCTCAAGATCGACCCCAAGGCGATCGACCCGAGCGACCCGGAGCTCCTCGCCGACATGGTCATGGCCGCGACGAACGAGGCGCTGCGCGCTGCGCACGCCAAGGTCGAGGCGAAGATGAAGAGCATGCTCCCGCCCGATCTCGGCGGGCTCCTCCCCGGGCTATAGACGAGAACTTCATCGCGAAGCTGCTCGATGTCGGCAGCGAGCTCGTGCTCGACGAGGGAGCTGTCCTGGTCGAGCCCGAGACGCCCGTGAGCGGGATCTTTCTCGTCCTGCACGGGGTGTTGCGTGTCGAGAGCGCCCGCGAGACGATCGAGCGCGGGGCGGGCCAGGTGATCGGCGAGTGGGAGAAGCTCGACGGCTCCGACGGGGTATATGTGACGGCGCTGACGGAAGCTCGGCTCGTCGCCGTCGACCGCGCCGCCTACGAGGCGGCGCTGACCGGCTGAGGCGCGTCAGGCTTAGCCGTCTTCGCCTTCGAGGCGCGCGCGGATCGCCGCGCGGACGCGATCGGCGATCGACGGGAGCTCTTGCTCCATCCGCCGAAACTCCTGGGACGACATCACGATCACCCGCAGGGCTGTCGTGGCGGTCACGGTCGCGGTGCGGCGCTGCGTCTCGAGCAGGCCGATCTCGCCGAAGAAGTCGCCCGCGCCGAGCTCGGCAATGCGCTGGCCGTTCTGGCGAACCTCCGCGGCGCCGTCCTCGATCACGAAGAACTCATGGGCGAGCCGTCCCTCGGTGGTCAGGTCCTCCCCGGCCGGCACCTCGACCTCGAAGGTCCAGCGGGCGAGCTTCGCAAGCTCGTCTTTCGACAGGCCTGCGAACGCACCGATCCCTTCGAGCGCCTTGGCGTCCACGCGGTGAGTATCTACGAGCGAGCTGACGAGCGGCTAGTACCCGCCGCCACCCTTGCCGCAAGCGGCAAGGACGAACGGCAGAACGGCCAGCACGACCAGCAACAGGCTGATTCTTGATCTGGGCATACCGGTAGTACGGCGCCCGGCCGATGACGGTTTTCGCCATGGCTCGGGGACAGTCCCCGAGACGCGTCCTGTACGGACATGGCCTGGGGACTGTCCCCCCGACATGGCCCAAAGCGACATGGCTTGGGGACTGTCCCCGGGACATGGCTCGCGCGGGCGGGTCTGACCGACCGGGGCGGGCACAATGGCGCTCGTGTTCAGCCCGTCGGTCGAAAACCTCGTCGCACAGCTGACGCGCTTGCCGGGCATCGGCTCGCGCACGGCGCAGCGGCTCGCGTTTCACATCCTCCAGCGGCCCGAGGAGGAGGCGCTCGCGCTCGCCGGCGCGCTCGCCGAGGTGAAGGAGCGCGTGCGCTTCTGCCGCGAATGCGGCAACCTGACCGAAGAGGAGGTGTGCGCGATCTGCACCGACACGCGGCGCGATCATGCGCTCATCTGCGTCGTCGAGCAGCCCGTCGACGTGATCTCACTCGAGCGGACTCACGAGTACCGCGGCCTCTACCACGTGCTCGGCGGCGCACTGTCCCCACTCGACGGCGTCGATCCGAGCGACCTGCGCATCGACGAGCTGCTGCGGCGGGTCGATGCAAACGGCGTCCAGGAGGTCGTGCTTGCGACGAACCCGAACATGACCGGCGAGGCCACCGCCGCGTTTCTCGCCGACCGTCTACGGGACCGGGTCCGCGTCACCCGCCTCGCGAGCGGGCTTCCCGTCGGGAGTGATCTCGAGTACGCCGACGAGGTCACCCTCGGCCGGGCGCTGTCCGGCCGCCGGGAAATGTGACGCATCGGAGCGGGCCTCGACGACGACCCGCGCGAGGAACGACTCGGTGCGATAGGCGACCCAGAAACAGAAGGCCGCGGCGGGCAGCTCCGCGACCAGTGCCGTGATGATCGAGATTCGGAGCTCGTCGCTGTGACTCTCGAGGATGATGTCGAACCAGGCGTCCGTCACGAGCAGCGTCCCGATCGCAGCGGCCCCGACGCCGACCCACGGGGAGCGGCGCCAGGCCGCAACCGCCGTCAGGAGGAACGCGAGCGCGAGCCCCGTGTCAAAGCCTGACCACGCCAGATCCCAGCGCACCGAGGCGTGGTGCGCCGGCAGCCACTGGGAGAGCCAGATCGTCCACGGGAGCATCCCGACGCCGATCGACGCAAAGACGACCGTGATCCACTCCCGCAACGTCGAAGGGCGAAAACGCATGTCTGCCTACACTGTCGCAAATGGCGCTGACCGAGTTCGAAGCCGTCCCTGCCGTTGCCCGCGCACCGCGCACACCCGGCCTCGTCGTCATGAAGTTCGGCGGCACATCCGTCAGCGACGCCGAGAAGCTGAAGCTGGTTGCGGCCCGCCTCGTCGCAGCACGCCACGGAGGGAGCAAAGTCGTCGCGGTGATCTCAGCGATGGGGCACACGACCGACGAGCTCGTCGACCTCGCCCACCAGATCACACCGACACCGGACGCGCGCGAGCTCGACATGCTGCTCTCGGTCGGCGAGCGGATCTCCTGCTCGCTCGTGGCGATGGCGATCGTCGACCTCGGCGGCCGCGCGATCTCACTGACCGGTTCGCAGGCCGGCATCGTCACCGACTCCTCGCACACGAAGGCGAAGATCGTCGAGGTGCGAGCCCGCCGGATCCACGAAGCCCTCGACCGCGACGAGATCGTGCTCGTCGCCGGCTTCCAGGGCGTCTCGGCGGAGTCGTTCGACGTGACGACCCTCGGGCGCGGCGGCTCCGACACGACAGCGGTCGCGTTGGCTGCGGCGCTCGGCGCTGACGCCTGCGAGATCTATACCGACGTGCGCGGCGTGTTCACCGCCGATCCGCGGCTCGTCCCGACGGCGCGCAAACTCGACCGCGTCAGCTTCGAAGAGATGCTCGAGATGGCCTCGTCGGGCGCCGGCGTCATGATGGCGCGTTCGATCGAGATCGCCCGCACGCACAATGTCCGGCTCAATGTTCGCTCCTCGTTCGAAGACGACGAGGGCACCTGGATCACCGAGGAGGAAGACCCGATGCTCGAGAAGGCACTCATCTCAGCCGTCGTGCATCAGCGCGAGGAGACCGTGTACCGCGTGACGGGCATCACCTCGGCGGCGCTCTTCGCAGCACTCGCGACGGCGAACGTGAACGTCGACACCATCCTGCAGAGCTCCGACGAGATCCTCTTCTCGGCGCCGCCGGAAGACCGCGGCGAGGCGGCGCGGGTCCTGGAGAACCTCTCCGCACACTGGGAAGCGCGCGACGACCTCGGCAAGGTTTCCGTGATCGGCGCGGGAATGAAGAGCCACCCCGGCGTTGCAGCCAAGACGTTTGCCACGCTGGAAGCCGAGGGGATCTCCCCCGCCGTCGTCTCGACCTCCCCGATCAAGATCGCCTGTCACATTGAATCCCACCATGTCGACGCCGCTGTCCGGGCCCTTCACGATGCCTTCGAGCTTGCGTAGCGCGCGCATCGGTGTCGTCGGGGCCACGGGCGCCGTCGGCACGGTCACGCTCGATCTCCTGCGCGAGCGCGGGTACGACGACGTGCGCGTGTTCGCGTCGGCCCGGTCGGCAGGGCGGCAACTCGGCGGCCGCACGATCGAGGAGGCGACCGAGGCTGCCCTTGCGCGCGGTGACGTCGACGTGTTCCTCTTCTCGGTCGGCACGAGCGCCTCTCGCGAGCTCGTGCCACACGCCGTTCGCGGCGGGGCGGTCGCGATCGACAAGTCCGCCGCCTACCGCTTGGAGCCCGGAATCCCGCTCGTCGTCCCCGAGGTCAATGCCGAGCGGGCGCTCGAGCACGAGGGGATCATCGCGAACCCGAACTGCTGCACGATCCCGTTGACCTGCGTGCTCAAGCCGCTGCACGAGGAAGCAGGGCTCGTGCGCCTGCGAGTCGCCACGTACCAGTCCGTCTCAGGCGCCGGCGCGCAAGCCATGGAGCGACTGCGCACCGAGCCTCAGGGCGAGCACGACCTGCGCATGGACTGGGACTTCGACGGCGAGGAGTTCGACGAAGAAGCGAAGCTCCGTGCGGAGACCCGCAAGATCATGGAACTGCCCGACCTGCCGGTGCAGGCAACCTGCGTCCGCGTTCCGGTGATGGTCGGTCACGCTGAAGCCGTGTGGATCGAGACCGAGGGCCCGCTCTCACCCGAGCGGGCGAGCGAGCTCCTCGCGGCCGCGCCGTCGGTTCGCCTCGACGCCGTGCCGTCTCCCGGCAAGGCCAAGGGCGGCGACGACGTGCTCGCCGGCCGCATCCGGCGTGACCCGACGGTCGAGCACGGGCTTGCGCTCTTCCTCGCCTGCGACAACCTGCGCAAGGGCGCCGCGCTGAACGCGATCCAGATCGCGGAGCTCGTGCTCGACCGCCAGCGCGCCGCCGCCTGACGCGACCTGCTCGCCGGGACCACCGCCAACCTGCGGTGCGCAATTTGTCACGCTCTCGTAACGGTGCCTGGCACCGGTCATGTCCGGCCGCAGATCGCTCAGTTGCGTGGTTTTCCGAGTGACGTGGACGAATTGTCACGCTCTCGTAGCCGTGCCTGGCACCGGCCGTGCCCGCCAGCACCATGGCTTCGGTGGGGAGGTCGGCTCGACGTCAGGGCCGCGGCGCCGGGACGGGCTCCGGGAGGAATGCCTCCTTCACCGCCCGCAGGACCTTGTCGCGCTTCCCTTCGACGACCGGCTGCAGCCCGCCGAGCTCGAGGCGCGCAAGCCCAACCCGCCCGGCGGCGCGGACGACCTCGAAGCCGAAGTCGGCGAGGAAGTCCTGCGGGAACACCGTCTTGTGGACGCGGAAGCGCTCGTAACTCGACTCCCCTTCGGGGTAGCGATAGGAGAACGTCTCGAGGCTGCCGGCGCCACGATCGCGGGCCTCGCCGATCGCGGCGAGGAACAGCGACTGCAGCACCCATGGGCTCGACGCGTCGACGATGTAGGCACAGGTGACGAGCATCGCGTCGTCCGAGGGCGGTCCGGCCGGCAGATCGTAGGCGCGCGGGAACGCCGGCGCGGGCCCGTACTGCATCGACCCGAGCACCCGTCCGTCGTTGTCGTAGTAGACCGTGCCGAACGCTCCATGCTCGAGCTCGACCCGCTCCATCCAGCGATCCTTGTCGATCTCCCGGCGCCCGCGCGTCTGCCACCAGATGCACTCGTGGCAGACCGACGGCGCGGTCTCGAGCGTCAGCTTCGTCAGGCCTGAGATGCGCGGCGGCAATGTCCGCCTCGCTACAGGCGCGCGACGTCGTCGACGACGACGTTCACGGCAGTCGGGCGAACGTCGGCCATCTTCACGAGGTAGTCCGCGACGCGCTGCTGGACCTCGGCGGCAACCGCGGGGATCTCGGCCCCGTAGTCGACGACGATGTGCACGTCGACCACGCCCCCAACGACGCGGGCGCCGCGGCGGTGCTTCGTGTGAACGCCGCGCACCTCGGCTGCGGCATCGAGCGCGTAGCGCGCGAGCACGTCGGGGGAGATGACACTGTGACCGTCCATTACCTGGATCGTAGAACGAGTTCGGTTGCCTCGGGGCGGGCGAAGAACCGGAACGGCACGAACGTCGTGCCGAGGCCGGGCGACACGTGCATCGTCGTGGCTCCGCGGCGAAAGATGCCCTCCGCGTACTTCGCCCGCGGATGCGCGAGCAGGAGCTTCCCGAAGCCGTACGGCAGCACGATCTGGCCGGCGTGCAGGTGACCGGCGAGGATGAGGTTCCAGCGGCCCGGCTCGGCGGTGTCGAGCGCGCGCGGAAAGTGACAGAGCAGGATGTGCAGGTCAGCGTCGGAGGCTGCGAAACCGCTCGGGCGCTTGCGGAGCCACGTGCGCGGATCGACGCCGGCCAGCTCGACGCGGCGGCCCCGCAACTCCACCTCGACGGCGGTGTCGAGGAGCATCGTCCCGTGTTCGAGCCGCCCGAGCTTCACGGGGCGCGAGAAGGGATCGCGCGAGATCGCGTGGTCGTGGTTTCCGAGCACGACGTATGGATGCGGCAGCTCGGCGAGCAGCGCGAG
>JBAQHS010000100.1:0-4234 GCA_049288455.1 Gaiellaceae bacterium
ACGACCGCCAACGGCCGCCACCGCGCCGAGATCCAGCGGCTGGTCGTGCGCGCCGACGCGCGCGGCCTCGGAGCCGGGCGGGCGCTGATGACGGCGGCCGTCGAGCACGCACAGGGACTCGGCCTGCGACTGCTCTGGCTCTCCACGCACGCGGGAACCGACGCCGACCGCATCTACCCGCGCCTCGGCTGGACACGATCCGGCGAGATCCCGGACTACGCAGTCCTACCGAACGGAGATCTCGCTGCGAACGCGTTCTACTTCCTGAAGCTCCCGAACATCGCCTGAGCGGCCCCTCACTGCCCGAACGCCCAGCGTAGGCCGGCGTCGAACTGCGCGCGCCATTCCCCCTTCTTCGACGAGTAGAGACGGAGCGTCACGGGCAGGCCGAGGCGTTTCGCCTCGCCCGCGAACGCGACCGTTTCGGCCGGCCGAAACCAGTGGCTGTGGAACGGGCCGCTCGAGACGAAGAACCGCGTCCCTGACAGCGCCCGGCCGTCGAGCCGGAGGAGTTGCCGCGGATCGTTCGCTGCGAGGACGGAGCGCGGAGCGTCCTTGAACGGCCCGTCGTGTAGTGGCCGGAAGTACCCACTCCACGACTCGATCGCTCCGAAGAGCCGCGCGTTGCGGATGCCGATGTCGACGGCGCCATAGCCGCCTGCCGAGAGCCCCGCGATCACACGGCCGCGGCGAGACGCGATCGTCGGCAAGTGTGCATCGACCCACGGGAGGATCTGCGCGACGAGCGCGCGCTCCCACGGGCCGGCCCATTCGCCGTTGTAGGCACGACTCGAACCTGCGGCGGGAACGACCGCGATGAACGGCCGAAGCGCGCCGGTAGAGATCGCCGGGTCGGCATATGGCGCCAACTCGGTCCCGTCGAGGTACTCCGACGGCGATCCGGGCATGCCGTGCAAGAGGTAGAGGACGGGGTACCGCGCCGTCGAGGCAAACCCCGGAGGGAGATAGACGTAGCCCGCCCGCTGCGTGCCCGGGAAGACCCCGCTCCACACCTGGCCGCCGTCGGGGCCGGCGGCAAACGGCGTGAAACCGGGCAGGAACGCCGATGTGACGAGAGCAGCAAGCATCGCCATGCGGGCGGAGGATACGACCACCGGATGAAGGCATCGTTGACGTCCGATTGATCTCATGCAACGAAGTGCCGCGTTAGGCTGCGCGCATGCGGGCCAAGGAGACCCCATGACCGACTACGTGGTCAAGCCACTCGATACGAAGACCTGGGATGCATTCGCGGGGCTCGTCGAGCGCCACAACGGTGTGTTCGGTGGCTGTTGGTGTACCTGGTTCCACACCGTCCATGCCGAGAAGACGTTCACCGCCGAGGGCAACCGCGCCCTCAAGCAGCGGCTGGTCGAGGAGGGCCGCGCACACGCTGCGCTTGTGTTCGATGGTGATCAGGCGGTCGCGTGGTGCCAGTACGGTCCCCCGGAGGAACTGCCGAATATCCACCACCGCAAAGAGTACGAGGCGTCGCTCGACCAGCGGCCCGATTACCGGATCACGTGCATCTTCGTCGACAAGACGCACCGGCGCAAAGGAGTGACGGCGGCGGCCCTTCGTGGTGCGGTGGATCTGATTGCGCGGGCCGGCGGCGGGGTTGTGGAGGGGTACCCGCACGACACGGGTGGCAAGAAGGTCTCCGTCCTCTACAACGGCACTCGATCCCTCTACGAGGGGGCCGGCTTCAGCTATGTCCGTCCCAAGGGCACGAGGAACTGCGTGATGCGCAGGGTTGTGCCGTAGTTTTTCAGGCGTTCGTGAAGTAGTTCTCTTAGCCGCGGCCGAGGCGCCGCTGGCAACGTGTTCCGATGCGGTACCTCCCCGCTCTCTTCGTGATCGCCGCGCTGGCCTCCTCACCCGGTGCGGTTGCTTCCGGGGCGGCGCAGAACCGGGACGTCGACGAAGGGATCGTGTCCGTCGCGCTCAAGGGGCGGGTGCATGCACGCGTCGTCCTTCCCGCAGGGTACGACGACACGACCCGGCGCTACCCCGTCGTGTACTTCCTGCACGGCCTGCCGGCCGGCTCGACGTCCTACCGCGGCAACGCCTGGTTGATCAGCGCGCTCGAGCACGCCGGTCCAGCGATCCTCGTGTTCCCACAAGGGGCGCGTGACGACGACACCGACCCGGAATACCTGAACTGGGGCGCCGGCCGCGAATGGGAGACCTACGTCGCCGAAGAGGTACCGCACTACATCGACGCGCATTTCCGGACGATCAACTCGCGCATGGGCCGTGCGATCGCCGGCGTGTCGGCCGGCGGTTACGGAGCGACGATCCTGGGCTTGCATCATCTCGGCTCGTTCGCCGTCGTCGAGTCGTGGTCGGGGTACTTCCACCCGACCGATCCGAGCGGCACGCAGCCGTTGTCGCGCGGAGCCGCAGCGAACGCCCACACCCTGATCGGCGACCTCCGCGCGTCCCAGAAGCGGCAGCCGACCTTCTTCGCGTTCTACGTCGGCCGTGGCGACAACCGGTTCCGGGCCGAGAACATCCAGTTCGACCGCGAGCTGACCTCGGCGGGAGTCCGGCACGTATTCGAGGTGTACCGCGGTGCGCACCAGACGAGCCTTTGGTCGGCACATGCCACGGCGTGGTTGCGCCTCGCGCTCGACCATCTCGCGCGCCCGACGGCGTAACGCTGGCTTAACCGCTCCGTCAGCTTTCGTTCAGGTGCGCTGTCGTACAACGAGTGCGTGATCGCCGCCGGCCTCACAGCGCCGGGCCGGACGTTGGCCACGGCAGCTGTCCTCGGACTCTTTCTCGCCGTCGGTGTCTTCGGCGCCTATCGGTACGTCGAGAATTACTGGGCGTATCGTGGCTTCGCGCCGCCACACGACGCGGCCTTCGTGAAGTCGCGGGGAACGGCCGCACGCTTCGCCGTCGCGAGCCCAGCGCTCGGTGGGCGTCGCCAGCCGGTCGACGTCTATCTGCCGCCTGGCTACCTGGCACATCCGAGCCGGCGATACCCAGTCGCGTATCTCCTCCACGGCTTCCCCGGCCGTCCCGGTGCGTTTCTCGCGACGGTGCGCATGGGCGTCGTCGAAGACGAGCTCGTCGCGCTTCACCGTGTGCGACCCGTGATTCTCGTCATGCCGTTCGGGTCGACCGGCTCGTTCACCGACAAGGAGTGGGCGAACGGCGTCGGCAAGTCGAATGCCTGGGAGACCTTCGTCGCCCGCGACGTCGTTCGCGCCGTAGACAGGCGCTATCGCACGATCCGAAGCGGACGGGCACGCGCCCTCGTCGGGCTCTCCGAGGGCGGATACGCGGCGCTGAACATCGGGCTCCACCATCCGCGCGAGTTCCATGTGCTCGAGAGCTGGTCGGGCTACGAGCGGGCTGACAACATTGCGGCGATCTTCGGCCACCGCACGTCGCTTCTCGATCGCAACAGCCCCGCACTCGCACTGCCACGCGTTGCCAAGGCCCTGCGCCGCGCGGGCACGTTCATCTGGTTCTACAGCGGTACCGACGACCGCCTCAGGCCGCAGAACGCGCGGTTCGCCGCCGAGCTCAGCCGCTTGCAGCTGCCGCACCGCTTCTTCCTCGTCCGCGGCGGCCACAACTGGGCGCTGTGGCGAGGCAACGCCGCGCGGGCGCTGCTCGCTCTGTCGCGGAGGCTTCATGCTTCGTAGGCTCGGCGCAGTTCCGCTGCTGCTCGTCGCGACACTCGCGGCGACGGGCTGGCTGTACGTCGTCCGGCTGCCGCTGCCTGGGCCGAAGCTCGGTGAGGCCCTGCCGCTCGACGAACTGGCGAGGCACAGCTCCGCGCCGCTTCTCTGGTTCCTCGGGGCCTGGCTTCCGGCAGCCGCGGCGCTCGCGCTCTACGCCCGCCGCGCGGGCTTCGAGCGGCTGACGGCGGCGCTCCTGCTCGGCGCGGGAACGGGGCTCGTCGGCTACCTGCAAGCCGGCGTCTCGATCGCCGTCGTCCGGCAGATTCCACTCCGCGACGCGCTCGACTCCGCGTCGCGTCTGCAGTCGGTCTACCTGCCCGCCGCGCTCGTCGCGCTCGCCGTCGCCGCATTCGCGCCCGCACGCGACCGCGGTCGGCGTGCGCCACTGCTCGTCGCATCGGTCGTGACGATCGGTGCCGTGCTGAACCTCGTGCACACGATTCTGCCGGGCGACGATGCGGGCCTCCTGCACTCGCTCACGCCCGATGCGGTCGGGCCGCTCGCCCGGGCGGCGGGAGCGCTCACCGGAGTGGCGC
>JBAQHS010000101.1:0-11057 GCA_049288455.1 Gaiellaceae bacterium
GGCTTCGAGATCCTCACCGGCGGCACCGACACGCACCTCGTGCAGCTCGACCTCCGCCATACCGAGTGGACGGGACTTGCGGCGCAGGAGCGCCTCGAGGAATGCCGGTTGACGGCAAACCGCAACACCGTGCCGTTCGACGAGCGCCCGCCGATGGTCGCCTCCGGCGTGCGGCTCGGGACGCCCGCCGCGACGATGCGCGGCTTCGACGAGGCAGATTTCGGCGAGGTGGCCTCGATCATTGTCGGCTCGCTCGACGAACAAGCCGACGTCGAGGCGCTGCGCGCCCGGGCGCTCGCGCTGTGCGATGCGCGGCCGCTCTATCCGGGCTTCCGCGGCTACACCACGTACGTCGCCTGACCCACCGATACGATCGGCCGATGCCGGTCACCGAGGTCACGCATCCGCTCGTCCAGCACAAGCTCTCGTATCTGCGCGACAAGGACACGCCGACGGTGCACTTCCGCAAGCTCGTCGAGGAAGTGACGCTGCTCCTCACGTACGAGGCGACGAAGGACCTACCGACCGAACAGGTCGAGATCGAGACACCGCTCGAGCGCGCCCCGTTTGCCCGCATCTCGGGCAAGAAGGTCGCGGTGTGCCCGATCCTGCGCGCCGGCCTCGGGATGCTCGACGGCGTGCTCCTGCTGATCTCCGGTGCGCGCGTCGGCTTCATCGGCCTGTACCGCGACGAGGAGACGCTGCACCCGGTCGAGTACTACGTGAAGCTCCCGCAGGATGTCGCCGACCGCGATGTGATCTTGCTCGACCCGATGCTCGCGACCGGCAACTCGACGGCGCACGCGATCAAGCTCGTGAAGGACGCGGGCGCGACGAGCGTGCGCCTGATCTCGATCATCGCCGCGCCGGAGGGCATCGCCAACATCGAGGCGCAGCATCCCGACGTGCGCATCGTCGTCGCCGCGATCGACCGCCAGTTGAACGAGAAGGGCTACATCGTCCCCGGTCTCGGCGACGCGGGAGACCGGCTCTACGGCACGAAGTAGTGTGAGGCCATGGTCTGGGAGCAGCTGACAGACCACCTCGAGGTGCTGTGGGGCGCTCTTGCGGCACTCGCGATCGTGCTCGTCCTGACGCCCGCCGTCGGCCGCTCGGCGCGTTACCTCCGCCTGATCGAGCGTCCGCGCGAAGGCGAGCGCGACCGGCCCGCGGTCCCACGGCTCGGCGGGCTCGCGCTCTTTCTCGGCGTGCTCGTGCCGTCGCTCGCGTTTCTCCCGCTCGGCGGCGGCCTCCGCGGCGTCATCCTCGGCGCGGCCGTCGCGACGACCATCGGCGCGATCGACGATTTCCGCGGGCTCAACTGGTGGCAGAAGCTCGGCGGCCAGGTGCTGGCGGCGGCGATCCCGACCGGGTTCGGCGTCTGGGTGCAGAGCTTCACGTTTCCCGTGATCGGCGTGCACGACCTGACGGCGTATGTCGGCGTGCCGCTCACCGTCATCGGGATCGTCGCGGTGATGAACATGGTCAATTTCCTCGACGGGCTCGACGGCCTCGCAGCGGGTGTGTGCGCGATCTCCGGCTTCACGTTCTGCGTGATCGAGCTCGACTACGGGCGGATTGGCGCGGCAGTGCTCGCCGCGATCGTCTGCGGCGCATGCCTGGGCTTCCTGCGCCACAACTTCTACCCGGCGCGGATCTTCATGGGCGACTCCGGTGCGCTGCTCCTCGGTTACACGCTCGCCGCGACTGCCGTGCAGGGCCTCTTGAAGACGGCGGCGTTGGCGACGCTCGTGCTGCCGCTCCTCGTCCTCGCTGTCCCGGTGCTCGACACGTCGTTCGTCGTCGCGAAGCGCCTGAAGAGCGGCCAGCCGATCTACGTGGCGGATGCACGCCACCTGCATCACCGGTTCATGCGACTCGGCTTCTCACAGCGGCGTGCCGTCGTCTATCTCTGGACCTGGTGCGCGACCCTTGCGCTCGCAGCGCTCGCGACGCGCTTCGCGCCGCCGCACCACCACGGCCGCTGGAGCCTCACGAACGTCTCGATCGACATCGCCGCCGGGCTGCTCGCAATCGCGTTCTCGCTCTACGTCGTCTACGTGCTCGAAATCGTGAAGCTCGCGAGCCCCCGCGCTCGCCGCCGAGCCGCGGCCGACAAGGCGGCCTGAGCGGCTCCGCCGCGTCACAATCGCCACGCTCTCGCCGCTTCAGTAGGCGAAAACAGGTGTCACAAGCGCTGGTATGCTCCGCACCGGTGCAGCCCCAGCGACCGCAGTTCTCCCTCGCCGGGGCCGGCAGCGTGCTGATCGGCTCGACGGCGGCGTGCATCGTCGTCGGCACGCTCGTCGGCTGGGCGGCGGGAAGCATCGGTTACGGGCTCGCCTTCGGCGCTGTCGTCGGGATCCCCGTCGGCGTCGCGACAACCGTGATCAAGTACCGCAACATGTAGTCAGTCACCCATGCCTGCCTGGACACAGCCCCGCGTCGCCCCGCCGACTCTGCTGCCCGCCGCTGCGGGAGCGATCGTGATCGGCGTCGCGCTGCCCATCTTTCTGCTCGCGGGCTGGCGGGTGACGGGCTGGGCGATCGGCGCCGTGCTGTGGTTCGGCTCGGAGGCGCTCGGTTTCCTACTGACGCGCCTCCAGCAGCGGACGGGTAATCTCGCCGCCGCAGGCGTGGTCGCTTTTGGAATGCTTTTTCGCGCGATTGCCGTGATGGTTGCGGTCTTCGCGCTCGCGGTGTCCGACAAATGGCTCGGGCTGGCGGCTGCGTTGACCTATGCAGCCGGGTACTCCGCCACGCTCGGCCTTTCGCTCGTGACCTACTACAGCGGCCCGAAGGCAGGTGCGACTGCATGAAGCGCCTCGTGCTCGTTGTCACGACTGTCGCGTTGATGTTGCCCGCCGACGCATTTGCGCGCGGCGAGTTCGACCCGACCAAGGAGTTCGAGCAGCACGAGTGGGTCCCGATCCACCTCGGGCCGCTGAACCTCTCGATCACCAAGGCCGTTGTCTATCTCGTCATCGGCTCGCTCTTGACGATGCTCTTCGGCTGGGTGTTCATGCGATCGAAGGTCGGTCAAAAGCCGGGTCGCCGCGAGACATTCGGTGAGATCGTCTACGAGATCGCGCAGACGCAGGTCGCAGAACAAGGGCTGCCTGCGAAGGCAATCGCACGCTGGTTCCCGTATGTGACGACCCTGATGCTCTTCATCTTCGTCGTCAACCTGATCGGGTTCATCCCGCTGCCGTTGACAGGTGAGACCTGGCACGGCGTTCCGACGTGGGGGATCTACGCTGCGACGAGCTCGATCTCGGTGACGCTCGCGCTCGCCCTTTTGACGTTCGTCTTCACGCACTTCGAGGGCATCCGGTGGAACGGGCCTGTTCGGTACTTCAAGAGCTGGATCCCCGAAGCGCCGAAGGTGCTGCTCGTTCTGATCGTGCCGCTCGAGATCCTCGGGCAATTCATGCGGCTGATCTCGCTCTCCGTCCGACTTTTCGCCAACATGCTCGCGGGCCACATCCTGATCCTGACCTTCATCGGCCTGATCTTCATTCTCCAGAACGCGTTTCTCGCGATCGTGGTCGTCCCGGTCGGCATCGTCTTCTACATCTTCGAGGTCGTGATCGTGGTCGGCATCCAGGCCTTCATCTTTGCTGCACTGTCCGCCATCTACATCGGCTCGGCTATCGAGCCTGAACACTAAGGAGATCGCATGTTCCACCTGATTGCGAGCGCCGCGTCGGACTCGCCGATCACCCACGCAGGTAAGGCCATCGGTCTTGCGCTCGGCGTCGGACTCGGTGCTCTCGGCGCCGGCGTCGGCATCGGCAATATCTTCGGCTCGATGATCCAGTCGGTCGCACGCCAGCCGGAGCTGAAGGGTGAGCTCGCGGGCATCCAGTGGCTCGGCTTCGCCCTTACCGAGGCAGTCGTGTTCTACGGCCTGCTCGGCTCGATCCTCGCGTACGTCCTGGTCTAAGAGCATGCTCGCTTCGAACCCGCTGATCCAGGTCACGCCTGGGCTGATGATCTGGACGATCGTCTGCTTCCTCGCGACCTTCTTCGTCTTGAAGAAGTTCGCGTTCGGTCGCGTCCAGGCACTGATCGACGAGCGGCGTGAGCGCATTGCGCAGGCGATCGACGAAGCAGACAACGCTCGTGCCGAGGCGCGCGGGTTGCTCGAGGAGCACAAGAAGCTGATCGGGCAGGCGAAGTCGGAGTCGGAGGACATCCTCTCGGAGGCCCGCCGCATCGCCGAGTCCCAGCGCGAGCGTGTCAAGGCCGAGACCGAGGAGGATCGCCAGCGGCGTCTCGAGGAGACACGCCGTCAGATCGAGCAGGCAACGAGCCAGGCGCTAGGCCAGATCCGCGACGAGGTCGGGAAGCTCAGCCTCCTCGCCGCCGAGAAGATCACGCGCAAGTCACTGACGGGCGCCGACCAGCAGCGACTGATCGACGAGGCGCTCGCCGAGATCGACTTCACACAACTTGAAGGGAGCCGGTCGTAGCGATCGCGCACCGCATCTATGCGCGCGCGCTCTTCGAGGCCGCGCAGGCCGACGGGCGCCTCGACGAGGTGCACGGCCAGCTCCGCCAGCTTCGCGACGCCATCGACGGCGCCGAGGACCTCGGCGCGATGCTCGAGAACCCCGAGGTCGACACACTCGTGAAGTCGCGGGTGCTCGCCCAGGTCGCCGACGGGTTCGACGAGATCGTCGTGAACTTCGTCCGCCTCGTCGCCGAGAAGGGCCGCGCGGCGGAGCTCGGTGAGATCACCGACGAGCTCGACACGCTTGTCGCGGCCGAGGAGCAAATCCTCGACGTCGAGTTGACGACAGCGCACGAGCTCTCAGACGAGGAGTTCGGCCGCATCCTCGGACGCATCGAAGCGCAGTCCGGGCGCAAGGTCCAGGCCACGCGCCAGGTCGACCCAGATTTGATCGGAGGCATCGTCCTCCAAGCCGGTTCCATGAGGCTCGACGCGAGCGTGCGCGGCCGCCTCGAACGCCTACGCCACGAACTCGCCACAGCAAGGAGTTGAGAGAGTGAAGCTTCGCCCTGAAGAGATCACGTCGATCCTGCGTGAACGGATCGAGAACTTCGACACCGAGTCGAACCTCGCCGAGGTCGGCGCCGTCCTGCAGGTCGGCGACGGCATCGCGCGCATCCACGGCCTCGAGAACTGCCTCGCACTCGAGATGCTCGAGCTCGAGCACGGCGTCGTCGGCCTCGCGTTCAATCTCGAGGAAGACAATGTCGGCGCTGCGCTCTTCGGCGACTGGGACAAGGTGAAGGAAGGCGAGCCGGTGCGCCGCACCGGCAAGGTCGCCTCAGTGCCCGTCGGCGAGGGCCTGCTCGGCCGGGTGGTCGACCCGCTCGGCAATCCCATCGACGGCCTCGGCCCGGTCTCCTCGACCGAGACCCGTCCGGTCGAGTGGAAGGCGCCGGGCGTGATCCAGCGCCAGCCCGTGAAGGAGCCGCTGCAGACCGGCATCAAGGCGATCGACTCGATGACGAACGTCGGTCGCGGCCAGCGCGAGCTGATCATCGGCGACCGCTCCACCGGCAAGACGGCGATCGCGATCGACACGATCCTGAACCAGCACGACCAGAACGTGAAGTGCTTCTACGTCGCGATCGGCCAGAAGGCCTCGACCGTGGCGCAGGTCGTCGAGCGTCTCCGCGAAGCCGGCGCGATGGAGTACACGACGGTGATCGTCGCCGGCGCCGCTGAGGCGGCGCCGATCAAGTGGATGGCGCCGTTCGCCGGCTGCGCGATGGCCGAGTACTTCCTCTACAAGGGCGAGCATGCGCTCGTCATCTACGACGACCTGACGAAGCAGGCCGACGCGTACCGGCAGCTCTCGCTGCTGCTGCGCCGCCCGCCGGGCCGCGAGGCGTTCCCCGGCGACGTCTTCTATTTGCACTCACGGCTGCTCGAGCGCGCGTGCAAGCTGAGTGACGCCGAGGGTGGCGGCTCGCTGACCGCGCTGCCGATCATCGAGACGCAGGCGGGCGACATCTCCGCGTACATCCCGACGAACGTGATCTCGATCACCGACGGGCAGATCTTCCTCCAGTCCGACCTCTTCTTCTCCGGCGTTCGCCCGGCAGTCAACGTCGGCACATCGGTGTCGCGCGTCGGCTCGTCGGCGCAGACGAAGGCGATGAAGAAGGTCGCCGGACGCCTGCGGCTCGACCTCGCGCAGTACCGCGAGCTCGAGGCGTTCGCACAGTTCGGCTCGGAGCTCGACCAGGCGACACAGTCGGCGCTGAACCGCGGCGAGAAGATGGTCGCGACGCTGAACCAGCCGCAGTACCAGCCGTGGCCGATGGAGGAGCAGGCGGTCGCGCTGTACGCGGGCGTGAACGGCTTCCTCGATGACATCCCGACCGCCGACGTGGCCCGGTTCCAGGACGAGCTGCGCGAGCACCTTCGTGCCGACGGTGCGATCTACAAGACGGTGCGCGAGTCGGGCGACCTGGCCGACGATGTCACCGAGAAGCTGACGGCCGAGATCGAGAAGGTCAAGAGCCGCTTCGCCGCGACCGACCAGGAAGCGGCATAGCTGACGCATGGCGTCGACTCTCGACCTGAAGCGACGCGTTCGCTCGATCACGAACACCCGCAAGGTGACGAAAGCGATGGAGCTCGTCGCATCCGCCCGCCTGCGCCGCTCGCAGCAGCGCATCGAGGCGATGCGGCCGTATGCAGACCGCATGCTCGAGTTGATGGCCGGCGTCTCGCAGGCGGCCGGCGCGGTGCGCCTGCCGTTGCTCGAGCGGCGCGAGACGATTCAGAAAGTCGCGATCGTCCCGATCACGGCCGACCGCGGGCTCGCCGGTGGCTTCAACGCGCAAGTGATCCGGCGCTCACTCGCACTCATGCGCGAAGTGCAGGGCGAAGGCCAGGAGGTGGTCTGGTTCAGCACCGGCCGCAAGGCAGCCTCGACGTTGCGCTTCCGGCGGATGAACGTCGCGCATTCGTGGGTCGGCTTCAGTGAGCGGCCTGCCTACAGCGATGCGCAGGCGATCGCACACGCCGTCTCGGAGGCCTATGTCAACGGCGAGGTCGACCGTGTCGTGATCGTCTACAACGCATTCGTCTCGGCCCTCGTGCAGAAGGTGACCGTGCGAGATGTGCTCCCGATCCCGCAGGACGTGCTCGAGCGTGGGGAGGACGACGCGGATCGCTCGACAGGGACGCCGGACTTCATCTACGAGCCCGAGCCCGAGGAGATCCTCGCGCGGCTCCTGCCGGTGTATGTGGAGACGGAGCTCTACCGCGCGCTGCAAGAGTCGGCCGCCTCGGAGCAAGGCGCGCGCATGTCCGCGATGAGGAATGCCTCGAAGGCGGCCGGGGAATTGATCGACAGCCTGACCCTCGCGATGAACCGTGCCCGCCAGGCCGAGATCACCCAGGAGATCCTCGAAGTCGTCGCCGGCGCCGACGCGCTCAACGGTTAGCGCCGCTTTCCCACCTGTTAACCCTGACTTAACCGAGCGATTCGGTGTTCCAGATCACGTTTTCGCGACGCAACGAGTAATCTCACGCCCATGTCACAATCCGAAAAGGAAGTCCTCGGAGGCGGAGCCGGCCTCGCAGGCGCCATCGCGATCGAGTCGGGCACCGAGCTCGGCGAGATCGAGATCAAGGCGCGCGGCTACTGGGAGCAGGTCTGGACGCGATTCAAGCGCGACAAGCTGGCTCTTGTCGGCGGCGTCACCATCATCCTGCTGCTGCTCGTTGCGTTCATCGGCGCACCGGTCGCGCAGTATCTCCTGGGGCACAGCCCCGACGATCCGTTCTTCATCGGCGGCATCGGCACGAACGGGCAGCCGATCGGGCCGCTCGCGCATATCGCCGATCCGTTCCACCCGGGACACAAGACGTGGCTCTTCCTCGGCGCTGACAGCACACTCGGCCGCGACGAGTTCCTTCGGCTGCTCTACGGGGCACAGGTGTCGTTCGAGGTTGCGCTGCTCGCGACGGTCGGCTCGATCTCGATCGGGGTGTTCCTCGGCTCGATCGCCGGTTACTACCGGGGCTGGGTCGACACGATCGTCTCGCGTGTGACCGAGATCACGATGGCGTTCCCGGCGCTGCTCTTCATCATCGCTCTCGCCTCGACGGTCGGTGACAGCCTCAACAACATCACGTTCGGGATTTTCGGCCGCGGGGTCTTCACGCTCTTCCTGATCCTCTCGGCGTTCGGCTGGTTCTATCCGGCGCGCATCATCCGGGCGGTGGTGTTGAGCCTCCGCGAGAAGGAGTTCGTCGAGGCCGCACGCATGGTCGGCTCGAGCGATACGCGGATCATTCGGTCGCACATCCTGCCGCACCTGGTCGCGCCGATCATCGTCTATTCCACCCTTGCGGTCGCGCAGTTCATCCTGGCCGAGGCCGGCCTCTCCTACCTCGGTGTCGGGATCAAGCTGCCGACTGCGAGCTGGGGGAACCTGCTGCAGCAGGCGTCCGACTACTACACCACCCAGCCGTGGCTGATGGTGTGGCCGGGTCTTGCGGTGCTGATGACGACGCTCGCCTTCAACCTGCTCGGCGACGGCCTGCGGGACGCGTTCGACCCGCGCGCTACTCACTAGGAGGGGTTGGCGGAGCACCGTTCGTTCTCGGGGTGCCGTAGGTGTTCCGAGGCAAGGACGCAGGGAGCGTCGATAGCGGTGTTCTATCGATGCGACCGAGGACGCAGCATCGGGACGCCCAACGCGGCCCGAGGGCACAACCTGGTGTTTCGCCGATCCCTCGTACTCGTTACACGAGCCAGGGAGCGAGGAACGTCTCGATGTCGCGGCAGCCCCGCGGCGACTCGAGCCGCGCACGCACGAGCTTGTCCTCGACGACGACGAGCGTCGGCATCTGCACGATCCCGAACTTCTCGACGAGATCGGGCCGCTGCTCGCGCGCAACGGCGTAGTACTTGAACGTGTCGTGGTTACGCCGGCGCTGAAGCACCTGCGCGATGTAGCCCTCGACGCGCCGGCATTTCCCGGACACGGCGGAGTGGAAAAAGACGAGCCCCGGCTTGATGCCAGACGGAGCTTCGATTGCAACAGATGCCAAGACGTCACCTCCCCGACGGACGGAAGTCGATCGACGCAGTGGACGCGCGTCGCTTTGTCCATCTTCTGCCCAGCTTTTCGAGAGTCGAAACAACATCTAAGGTTGCTTCGTGAAACGCGTTGCCATCACAGGCGTCGGCGTCGTCTCGCCGCTCGGGCTCGACGCCGCCTCGACGTGGCGCCGGGCGCTCGCGGGCGAGAGCGGGATCGGCTGGATCACCACCTTCGACACCGACGGCCTGCCGGTGCGCATCGCGGGCGAGGTGAAGGACTTCGACCCGACGCAGGTCGTGTCCGCGAAGGAGGCGCGCAAGCTCGAGCGCAACGTCCTCCTCGGCGTTGCCGCCGGCCGTGAGGCTCTGGACGACGCCGGCTTGAACGGCTTCGATCCCACGCGCGTGGGTGTGATCTTCGGCTCGGCGATCGGTGGCGTCCCCGGGATCCTCGAGCAGGCCGACATCTTGCGCGAACGCGGGCCCGACCGGGTCTCGCCGAGCTTCCTGCCGAATGTGCTCGTCGACTCAGTTTCCGGGCAGCTCGCGATCTCACTCGGGATCAAGGGGCCGAACTATGCGGTCGTCTCGGCCTGCGCCACCGGCTCACATGCCGTGGGCGAAGCGGCGGAGATGATCAAGCGCGGAGCAGCCGACGCTGTCCTCGCAGGCGGCACGGAGTCCTGCATCGTGCCGCTGATCCTGGCCGGGTTCACGGCGATGCGCGGCTTGGCCGCGGAGGACGTCGACCCCACCCTGGCCTCGCGGCCGTTCGACGCGACGCGCGCTGGCTTCATCATGTCCGAGGGCTCCGGCGCACTCCTCCTCGAAGACTGGGAGCAGGCCGAGCGGCGCGGCGCCGACATCTATGCCGAGGTGCTCGGCTACGGCGCCTCGAACGACGCGCACCACCTCGCGCAGCCCGAGCCCGAGGCCACGGGCGTTGCGGCGATGATGGCGGGAGCGATCGACCGTGCGGGCCTCGAGCGCTCGAGCGTCGGCTACATCAACGCGCACGGCACCTCTACGCCCCTCGGCGACCTCGCCGAGACGAAGGCGATCAAGGATGTGTTCGGCGCGCACGCCTACGACCTCGCCGTCTCCTCGACGAAGTCGATGATGGGGCACACGTTCGGTGCCGCGGGTGCGATCGAGGCGATCATGTGCGCGCTCGCACTGCGTGACGGCGTGCTGCCACCGACGATCAACTACCGCGAGCCCGACCCGGAATGCGACCTCGACTACGTGCCGAACGACGCGCGCCGGGTTCAGGTCGAGGTCGCGCTCTCAAACGCGATGGGGCTCGGCGGCCACAACGGCTGCGTGCTCCTCGGCCGCGCCTAGGAAAACGACTCGACCGTCAACTCGGCGATCGAGCCAAGCACGACGTCGGCCAGGGCAACCGCCGCGTCGTCGGGCGGGAAGTGCGGGTTGGGCACGGCGACGACCCACATCCCTGACCCTTTCGCCGAACGGATGCCGGCGTGCGAGTCCTCGACCGCGCCGCAGCGTGGCGGTTCGAATCCCAGGCGGCGCGCAGCCTCGAGGTACACGTCGGGCGCCGGCTTCCCGCGCGCGACCTCCTCCGATGACACTGCGGCCTGGAAGAGCGAGTCGATCCCCGCCGTGCGCAGGACGACCTCGATCAACTCGACGTTGGACGACGACGCGATCGCGAGCGGCCAGCGGGCCGCGATCCTGCGGACGGCGTCGACCGCACCAGGGATCAAGGGCGGCGCCTCGCCGTAGCGCGCGAGCATCCGTTCGACGATGTCGGCATTGACCTGCTCGGGAGGCCCAGGCACGCCGACGGACTCGACCATGTAGCGCGACCATTCGGGCGAGCTCATTCCCATCATCGCCCGCGTCGCCTCGGGCGGAAACGTGAGTCCGAGCTCATGGGCGTACACCTGGCGGACGTCGTCCCACACCTGTTCCGAGTCGACGATCACGCCGTCGAGATCGAAGACGACGGCGTCGGTCACAGCGACCGGTAGCCGCGATGGACGTACGCGA
>JBAQHS010000102.1:0-16568 GCA_049288455.1 Gaiellaceae bacterium
GGTGCCGCTCGCGGAAGAGGCGCTCGACTCGGGCGCCGCAGCCGACCGGCTCGCCGAGCTCGCCGCCTTCACGCGCGCTCCGGTGGCAGCGTGAGGTTCATCGGCTCCCTCGAGCGCCCGGGCTTCGGCGCGATCGCCGAGTTCAAGCGCCGCTCACCCTCGGCCGGTGACATCCGGCCGGATGCCGACGTGAGCCAGATCGCCTGTGGTTACGAGCGGGCGGGTGCTCGCGCCGTGTCCGTGCTCGTCGACGAGCGGTTCGGTGGCTCCTGGAACGACCTCCGCGCGGCGCGCGAAGCGACGAGCGTGCCGCTCCTCGCCAAGGGCTTCTTCTCGACCCCGGAGGATCTGCGCACCGCGCGAGAAGCGGGAGCCGACGCGGTTCTGCTGCTGCTCCGCGACCTGCCCGACGCAGCGTGCGCCGCGCTGATGCGCACGGCGCGCACGATGGGGCTCGACACGCTCATCGAGGCGCATGACGCCGACGAGGTCGATCGGGCGGTCGCACTCGACGCGCAGGTGATCGGCGTCAACGCGCGCGATCTCTCGAACTTCGCGATCGATCGCGGCACACAGCTGAGGCTCCTCGCCCGTGTCCCGCGCGACCGCATCGTGATCGCCGAGAGCGGCATCGGGACGCGAGCCCAGGCAGCCGCTGCCGAGCTTGCAGGAGCCGATGCAATCCTCGTCGGCTCGACCTTGATGCGGGCCGCCGACCCGGGCGAGAAGCTGCGTGAGCTCCTATCGCGGCCGCTCGTCAAGGTGTGCGGGCTGACCCGGCAGGAAGATGTCGATGCCGCCGTCGTCGCCGGAGCAGACATGGTCGGCTTCATCCTCGCCGCGGAGAGCCCGCGCAGTGCGAGCGCAGTCCTCGACGCACCGGAGACGGTGCTTCGGGTGGCGGTGTTCGTCGGTGAGGCGGAGGACACCGACGCCGACATCGTGCAGCTCTACGAGCGAGAGAACGGGCACCGCTCGCGCGATGCGATTCTGCTGCGAGGGGACGAGCGCGTCGGGACGGTCGTCGACCTGCCGTGGGCCGAGAGTGATCCCACACACCTCGAGCGCGCCCGGCGCACACCGGGCCGTGTGATGCTCGCCGGAGGGCTCGACGCGCGCAATGTCGCAGCGGCGATCGACGCGGTTCGCCCGTGGGCGGTCGACTCGGCGCGCTCCACCGAGCAGTCCGCCGGCGTCAAGGACCATCAGGCGATTCGCGACTGGGTGGAGGCGGCCCGGTGAGCTCCACGTTCGGCGTCTACGGCGGGCGCTACGTCCCGGAGACCCTGATCCCTGCGCTCGACGAGCTCGAGAGCTCGTGGCACGCACTTGCCGTCGACGAAGGATTTCGAGCCGAGCTCGGCGCGCTGCTCGCGACATACGCGGGCCGCCCGACTCCGCTGACGCGAGTCGAGCGTTTCTCGCCCGACCGGCGGATGTATCTGAAGCGCGAGGACCTCTTGCACACCGGCGCGCACAAGCTCAACAACGCGCTCGGACAGGCCGTCGTCGCTCAGCGGCTCGGGAAACGCCGCATCGTCGCCGAGACGGGTGCCGGCCAGCACGGCGTCGCGACCGCAACCGTCTGCGCGCGCTTCGGCCTCGAATGCATCGTCTACATGGGCAGTGAGGACATGCGGCGCCAGGCGCCGAACGTCGAGCGGATGAAACTGCTCGGCGCGGAGGTGCGCGCGGTCGAATTCGGGACGCGCACGCTGAAGGAGGCGACGAGTGAAGCGATTCGCGACTGGATCGCTAACGTCGAAGACACCTACTACCTGATCGGCTCCTGCGTCGGCCCGGCGCCGTATCCCGAGATGGTGCGCGAGCTCCAGCGCGTGATCGGCAGCGAAGCCCGCGCCCAGGTGCTCGAGGTCGAAGGCAGGCTTCCGGATGCCGTCGTTGCGTGTGTCGGCGGCGGCTCGAACGCGATCGGGATGTTCTACGACTTCATTCCCGACGACGACGTTCGGCTGATCGGGGTCGAGGCCGCGGGCGCAGCATCGCTCGGCAGCGGGCGCACCGGTGTGCTGCACGGCGCGCGCTCGTCGCTGCTCGCCGACGAGGACGGGCAGATCCTCGACGCGCATTCCATCTCCGCCGGCCTCGACTACCCCGGTGTCGGCCCAGAGCATGCGTACCTGCGCGACTCGGGCCGTGCGCAGTACGTCACGGCCACCGACGACGACGCGCTGGCGGTGTTCCACCGCTTGTGCGAGACCGAAGGAATCGTCCCGGCGCTCGAGTCATCCCACGCGCTCGCGCGTGCGCTCGATACCGACGCCGAGCTCGTGCTCGTCTGCCTCTCGGGCCGCGGCGACAAGGATCTCGCCGAGGTGCTGGCCCGTTGAAGTACAACGCCCAGGCAGCGGCAGCGTTCTACGACGAGTACGGCGAGCGCGAATGGACCCGGTTCGAGGATGGCCGAACCCCAGCCGCCTCAGTCGCGACACATGCTCATTACCTGCGGCGGTTCGTCGCGAGCGGTGACCGCGTGCTCGACATCGGCTGTGGGCCGGGCAGGTTCACGATCGAGCTCGCCCGGATCGGCGCGACCGTCGTCGCCGCCGACATCTCGACCGCGCAACTCGCGCTGAACGAGCGATTCGTCACGGAGGCCGGCGCCGGCGGAGCCGTCGAGGAGCGTCTCGTCGTCGACGCCGTCGATCTTTCGCGGTTCGCCGACGGAACCTTCGACGCGGTCGTCTGCTTCGGCGGTGCCCTCTCGTACGTCATCGAGCAGGCACCTCGCGCAGCAGCCGAGCTCGCTCGGGTGACACGACCCGGCGGCCACGTGCTCGTCAGCGTGATGGCGCTCGTCGGTGCGACGATCAACGCGATCGACGGCGTACTGGCGATTGCAGACGAATATGGAAACGCCGCAGTGTCGGGCGTCACCGCCTCAGGCCTTCTGCCCCACGAGTACGGCGGGCACCTGCCGATGAAGATGTACCGCTGGCGCGAACTGCAGGAGCTGCTTTCGCCGCACGGTGAGCTCGTCGCGGCCTCGGCAACGGGGCTGTTCAAGGATTCTGCGGAGCACGAGGATCTGCTCGCCGAGGTCGAGCTGGAGCTCGGCGCCGAGCCCGGCGCGCTCGATGCGGGGCGCCACATCCTGGCGGTCGTCCGCGTATGACCATCGTGCCGTTTCCGCGTGAGGGCCTCCAGGTCGGCGAGTTGCTGTTGCGGCCGCCGACGCTGGCCGATGTGCCGACGATCGCTCCTGCGTTCCTCGACGAGTCGGTTGGCGGTGAGGCTGGGCTGCCGAGGTTGACGGCGTCAGAGATCGAGGGGTTCATGGCGGATCGCCTCGGCACGCTCCGAGAGAGCGGCCGCCTCTTCCCTTTGCTGATCGTTGATCGCGACACTGTCGTCGGCGGTGCATCGCTGACCAACTACGACACGTTCCGGGACCGGGTCGAGCTCGGCTACTGGCTCCTCAGCGAGGGCCGTGGCCGCGGGATTGCGACGCGCGTCGCGCGTGCCCTGGCCACGCACGCGTTCTATGTCGGCTTGCAACGCGTCGAGGCAGTCGTGCGTCCCGAGAACACCGCGTCGATCCGGGTGCTCGAACGTGCGGGCTTCACGCGCGAAGGGTTGATGCGGTCGCTCCTGCGGCACGACGGCGCTCGCGCCGATGCCTACCTCTACTCATTGCTGCCGGGCGAATGAAGACGCTCGTCGTCTACCTCATGGCGATGCCCGATACGCCGGCGCTCGTGCAGGTGGCCGTCGAAGCCGGCGCGGACATCATCGAGTTCGGCTTCCCGTTCTCGGATCCGCTAGCCGACGGGCCGGTGATCCGCCGCGCGGGCGAGCGCGCGCTCGCGGCCGGGATGCGGACGCGGCAATGCCTGGAGTGCCTCGCCGAGACGCGCGCGCTTGTCGACGTGCCGCTCGTCCCGATGACGTACGCATCGCTGCTCGACGCGTACGGATGGGATCGCTTCGCGGCTGATGCGCACGACGCGGGCGCGACCTCGATGATCATCGTCGACCTGCCCGTCGACGTCCGACCCGAGTTGCGACGCGTGCAGCTCGTCGCGCCGACGTCGACGGACGAACGCCTGAGACTGGCGGCCGAAGCGACGGACGGCTGGTTGTATCTCGTCACGGTCACAGGAGTCACGGGCGCACGAACAGAGCTTGCCCCCACGCTCGCGCCGCTTGCCGACCGGGTGCGCCGTGTGACGACCGTACCGCTGTACGCGGGCTTCGGAATCTCGACCCCGGAGCACGCTCGCGCCGCCGGCGAGCTCGTCGACGGCATCGTCGTCGGGTCGCGCGCGGTCGAGGCCGCCGAAGCGGGCGCGGCCGAGCTCGGGACGTTCGTCGCGTCGTTGCGCAGCGCCCTGGATGCGGCGTGAGCAGCGCGACCGTCGTCGGCGCAGGCGTCTTCGGCGCCTCCACGGCACGCGAGCTCGCGCGGCGCGGCTGGGACGTGACGCTCGTCGAGCAGTACGCCCCGGGGACCGTGAGGTCGGAGTCGGGCGGCGACACGCGCCTGCTGCGCACGGCGCACGGCCGCTCGGATTGGTACGCCGACCTCGCCTGGCGAGCCCGGACGGCATGGCTCGCGTTGCAGGAGGAGACCGGCACGCGCATCTTCGAGCCGGTCGGGGTCGCGTGGTTCAGCCAACGCGCGGATGGCTTCGAGGCTGCGAGCCGCGAGTCGCTGCACCGGCTTGGGATCCCGTACGAGTGGCTTGCTCCTGATGACGCCCGCGAGCTCTATCCATCACTGGCCGTCGACGACCTGCATGCAGTTCTCTTCGAGCCCGAAGCAGGGGTCCTCCACGCGCGCCGCGCGACGCAACTGCTCGTCGAGGACGGCGAGCGCTCGGGCGTCCGGCTACGGCCGGGGCGCGTGACGCCGGCCGACGACCCACGCTCGGACGTCGTCATCTGGGCCTGCGGCGCATGGCTGCCTGCGCTCTTTCCGCAGGATGTCGAACTGACGATCGCACGCCGCGACGTCTTCTTCTTCGGCGGCGACGCGGCCTGGCGCGGCGCACCCGGCTTCTGCGAGTACGACGGGTCGTTCTACGGGCACGGCGAGATCGGCGGCCTCGGTGTGAAGGTCTCGCCCGATTTCGGCGGCGCGGGGATCGACCCCGACACGCTCGAGCGCATCCCGTCCGCGGAGCGCCGGGAGGACGCCCGCGCGTATGCCGCCCGGCGGTTCCCCGCGCTCGCGGAGACACCCATCGTCGGCGCGCGAGTCTGCCAGTACAGCCTGACCGGCGACACGCATTTCATCGTCGACCGCCATCCGCTGCACGACTCGTGGTGGCTGATCGGCGGGGGCTCGGGGCATGGCTTCAAGCACGGCCCGGCGCTCGGCACCTACGTCGCCGACTGCGTGGAGGGAAAGCGCGAGCGCGAGAGCTTCCACGCGCTCGGCCCGCGGACCGGCGACGCCGGCCTGCGCACAGCGTCGGTGGACTGACCGTCGCCGCGAGCGCCGACGAAGCCTCTCCGACGCGGACGCGTCCCGAGCCGCCACGGCCGGTGCCAGGCACCGTTACGGCAGCGTGACAAGTTGTCCACGCCCCTCGGCTCTCGGCGCGCGAAATCGGCCAGAACGCACGGCTCACCCAGATGAGCCACCCCACAAGCGGACACGTCGCGACCCGCCACGACCGGTGCCTGGAAGTGCTCTCAAAATGACGTTCGTCGATCCGGGCGTGATCGGCGAGTGCGATGCAAGGACGCAGGGAGAACCCGATAGCGGTGTTCTATCGGATCGACCGAGGACACAGCAGCGCGCCGCCGAGCGCGGCCGGGCGACACAACGCTCATTCTGAGAGGGCTTCCAGCCACCGTTACGGGAGCGTGACGAGTTGCGCACAGCCTGCCGCGCGCGTCCTCGTTGGCTAGTGCTTGGTCTTTGCGCCCGGCTCGGCTTCGAACGCCAGCATCAGCTTGCGCAGTAGGCCATTCAGCTGCTGCTGCTCATGCTTGGTGAGGGCGGACGCGAAGAACGCCTCGCGCCGGCCTTGCACGGACGCAGCCTGATCCCAGGCGGCCTTGCCCGCGTCGGTCAACTCGACGACGACGCCGCGGCGGTCGGTTGGATCGGGGAGTCGTCGCACGAGCCCTGACTCCTCGAGACGATCGAGCCGACTCGTCGTCGCGCCGCTCGAGAGCTCCATATCCGCCGCTAGCGCTCCCGGCGTGCTTCGGCCCTCAGGTCCCGCAAGTCGCAACGTCGAGAGGACATGCCAGTCCGGGAGAGTCAGGTCGTGCTCGGCGAGCGTCCGCTCCATTCCCGACTTGATCCGGCGGCTGATGCCGTTCACCCGATCGACGATTCCCTCGACCTCGAGGTCGATCCCGACCTCGGCCAGCGGTTCGAGCCGCTTCAGAAAGCGATCGATGTGGTCTTCGGTCGCCATGTGTTCACCACATCGTGCCAGAAATTGTCTTGACGTCAAGACTCTTCACTGCTAGTCTCTTGATATCGAGATATTCGAGGTCGAGAGAAGGGAGACAGCATGCGGCCTTGGGATCCACAGGCGGTGAAGATTCTCGCCGACGCACATGTCGAGCTGCTTCGCGGAGGAGCTGCGCGCCCGGTGGCGCGGCGCCTACCGCGCCGGAACTAACAAGCTCGACGCAAGCGGGGGGCGCAGAACGGGTGTCCGGCGCGAGCACAGCGCGCCGGGCACCCGCCTCCGACACTCCGGCTACGGCTACGCCGGCCAGAAGTCCTCGGCCGACCTCTCCGCATCGCCTTGCGGATCGTCGATCCGCATCGAGACGATCACGAGCTCTGCATCCTCGGGCTCGTCGTTCCAGACGCCGCGCCAGGTCTGCGGCGGAATGCGGATCGCCTCGTGCTTGCCGAGCTCGACGATCTCGTCGTTCAGCTTGAACTGCAGCTTGCCCGCCAGCACGAAGTAGATCTCTTCCTGCGTCTTGTGCCGGTGGCCGTACGAGCCCTTGCTGCCGGTGTTCTGGGGCATCCGTCGATGCGTCAGCGCAGCCTGCTCGGCACCGATCGCGTAGGTGATGCCACGCATCTCGCCGGGGTAGTCGCCCAGCCAGTCATCCACCTCGTCGAGCTTGACGATCTGGTAGTCGCCCATCGTGAGCCTCCCTTCGTTCTTCACGCGTATCGAACACTCCGTCGGCCGGCAAATGCAAGCCCGAGGGAATGTCGATTTGCGTGCCCGCGTTCTGGCGCGGACATGCTCTCTCCCTCGCCCGCGGGGCGAATCTGTTAGGTACACCGCACCTGACGACTGAGCCTCGCAACCTGCTCGTCCTCGTTGCCTGCATCCTCGGGTCGGTGATCGTGTTCGTCGATTCGACCGTGGTGAACGTTGCGCTGCCCGCGATCCAGCGTGACCTCGGTGGAGGGCTCGCACTGCAGCAGTGGGTCGTCGATGCCTACCTGCTGACGCTTGGCTCGCTTCTGCTCGTCGGCGGCTCGCTGGGCGATCTCTTCGGGCCGCGCCGGCTCTTTCTGCTCGGCATCATCAGCTTCGGGTTGACGTCGATCCTTTGCGCGGCTGCGCCGGACGGAACGCTGCTGATCCTCGGTCGCGGCCTCCAGGGCGTCACCGGTGCGATCCTGACGCCTGCGGGCCTCGCGGTGATCGCGACGACGTTCAGCGGCGAAGCGCGCGGCGCGGCAATCGGTGCGTGGACTGCCTGGACGGGAATCGCGTTCGTGATCGGCCCGCTGATGGGCGGCTGGCTCGTCACGCACGCGTCGTGGCGGTGGGTGTTCATCGTCAACGTGCCGTTCGCGATCGTCACCGCCGCGCTCGTCGCCTATGCGGTTCCGAAACGCCCTCCCAACCCGAACCGGCCGCGTGTCGATTTCACCGGGGCGGGGCTGTGCGTGGTCGGCCTCGGCGGGCCGGTGTTCGCCCTGATCGAAGAGCCGCAGCGGGGCTGGGCCGATCCGCTGATCCTGGTCGCCTTCTTCGGCGGGCTCGCCCTCCTCGGCGCATTCCTGTGGTGGGAGCACCGGGCGGAGCACCCGATGCTTCCGCTGCGGCTGTTCTCACGGCGGAACTTCTCCTTCGCGAACATCGAGACCTTCACCGTTTACGCCGGCCTCTCGACGTTGACATTCTTCCTCGTGCTCTTCTTGCAGCAGCTCGCCGGATACTCAGCGCTCAGGAGCGGCATTGCTCTCATTCCGATCACCGCCGTGATGTTTGTTCTCTCGCCGCGGGTCGGGCGGCTGTCGATGCGCTACGGGCCGCGCGTCTTCATGGGCATCGGCCCCTTGATCGCCGCGGCGCCGCTGCTGGGGCTTGCCCGGCTGAAGCCCGGATTCTCCTACTGGTTCGAGCTCTTGCCCCCACTCCTCATCTTCTCCGTCGGGCTCTCGATGATCGTCGCGCCGCTGACGGCAACGGTGCTGGGCGACGCTGACGAGAGCGACGCCGGAATCGCAAGCGGCGTCAACAACGCCGTTGCGCGCGTCGCCAGCCTGCTCGGAATCGCCGTCGTCGGAGCGCTCATCGCCGGCAGCTCGAACAAGCTCGACGTCGGCGGGTACCAGATGGCGATGTTCGTTACCACGGGCCTCGTCGCCGCAGGCGGCGTCATCGGACTGCTCGGAATCAGGAATGCCACGTGAGTGACGCCGCCGAGATCGCCTTCGACCACGTGACGAAGCACTACGCCGGACGTGAGGCGGCCGCGGTCGACGACCTCACGCTCGAGATCCCGGCGGGCACCTTCTGCGTTCTCGTCGGGCCGTCAGGCGGAGGCAAGACGACCGCACTGAAGATGGTCAACCGCCTGATCCCATTCGACTCCGGCGAGATCAGGATCGACGGGCGCAGCATCCTCGACCTGCCCCTCGTCGAGCTCCGACGCGGAATTGGTTATGTGATCCAGCAGATCGGGTTGTTCCCGCACATGAGCGTCGGCGAGAACATCGGGACGGTGCCGAGGCTCCTCGGCTGGCCAAAGCCAAAGATCCGCGCGCGCACCGCAGAGCTGCTCGAGCTTGTTGGGCTGGAAGCGGGCGATGCCGCTCGCTACCCGGCGCAACTCTCGGGCGGCCAGCGCCAGCGTGTCGGTCTCGCGCGCGCTCTCGCCGCCAACCCGCCGGTGCTCCTGATGGACGAGCCGTTCGGCGCACTCGACCCGATCACGCGCTTCCGGCTGCAGACCGAGCTCCGTCGGCTGCAGCGGGAAGTCGGGAAGACCGTCATCTTCGTCACGCACGACATCGACGAGGCGATCAGGATGGGCGACCGGATCGCGATCCTCCGCGAGGGCGGCGTCCTCGTGCAGTACGACACACCCGATGCGATCCTCGCCCGTCCCGCAGATGACTTCGTCAAGCAGTTCATCGGCGAGGATCGCGCGCTGCGCCGGCTCGCCCTCCGGACGCTCGAGAGTGTGCCGGTCGAGCCTGTGCCCGTCGGCGCGAGCGGCGCCCGGCTCCGTAAGCAGACTACGGTTCGCAACGCGGTCTCGCAGATGCTCGAGACGAATGAGGACCAGATCGTGGTCCTCGACGACGACGGCTCTGAGCTCGGGCTTTTCCGGTTGTCGGATGCGGGCGGCCTGCTGTGAGCGTCCGCACCGCGAGCGGCCCCGTGATTCCGGACTTCGGTCAGGGCGACTCGTGCGTCAAGGGAGACCATGCGTTCTGCTGGGGCTGGGTGAAGGATCACTGGGGCGACACGCTGCAGCCTGCACTCGTGCAGCACATCGAGTTGACCGCGATTGCGATCGGGATCGGTTTCGTTCTCGCGTTCGCCCTCGCGCTCTTCGCCCATCGCTACCGCAGGGCCGAGCAGCCGATCGGCTTGCTCTCCGCGCTGCTCTACACGATCCCGAGTCTCGCGCTCTTCCAGATCCTCGTGCCCTTCACCGGGATCACGCGCACGACGGTGGAGGTTGCGCTTGTCGCCTACACACTCGTGATCCTCTTCCCGAACATCGTCGCCGGCCTGCGCGGTGTGCCCGACGACGTGATCGAGGCCGCGAGCGGGATGGGTCTCACGCGGACGCAAATCCTGACGCGTGTCGAGTTGCCGCTTGCGGTGCCGGCGATCATCGGCGGCTTGCGTGTCGCCGTGGTCTCGACGATCGCGATCGCGACGATCGCCGCGTTCCTCCTGCCGCAGGGGCTTGGTTACCCGATCTTCAACGCCGTGAAGCTACCGACGCCGTTCAAGACGGAGATCTACTCGGCCGGAGCACTTGCAATCGGACTTGCGCTTACGTGTGACGCGTTGCTCGTCGCCATCAAGCGCGTTCTCGTGCCTTGGGCGAGCCGGACGGCCTGATGCTCGCCGACACCGCAAACCTGCACACGTTCGTCGACGCGTTTCGGTTCATCGGCGACAATCCGAGCTTCCTACTGCAGAAGGCCTGGGAACAGCTCGTGCTGTCAGGCGCGGCGCTCGGGCTCGCACTCCTCGTTGCGCTCCCGCTCGGTATTGCACTCGGTCACTTTCATCGCGGCTCCAGCTTCGCGATCGGCGCGTCGATCTTCGGACGCGGACTGCCGAGCCTCGTGCTGATTGCAGCGTTCCTGACCATCCTCGGTATCGGCTTCGTGAACAACATGGTTGCGCTCGCCGTGCTTGCGACCGGCCCGATCCTCACGAACGCGTACGACAGCGTCGAGGGTGTCGACCGCGATGCGGTCGAGGCGGCGCGTGGCATGGGCATGACGCGGTTGCAGATTCTGCGCCGGATCGAGTTGCCGCTCGCAATTCCCCTGCTCTTCACGGGGATTCGGGTCGCGGCTGTGACGGTGGTCGCGACGGCACCGATCGCGGCGATTGCGGGCGGCGGCGGCCTTGGCGACATCATCGTCAACCAGGCGAGCTACCGGCTCTCGGGTGTGATCGGGGCTTCGATTTGCGTGATGGCACTCTCGGCGGGCCTCTTCGTTGCCCTACTCGGGATCCAGATCGGCGTAACGCCCAGACCACTTCGACGTACTAGTGTCATCGTCGACGTTCCACGAAAGGAGTAGGTGTGATCAGGAAGCACACACGGCGCGCTGCGAAGGCGGCCTTTGCGATTTCCCTGGGGGTCGCGATTGTCATCGGCCTTCTGGCGGCGGCGTTCACGCAGCCCGCACACGCGCGGGCAACTTCGAGCCCGACGATCATTCTCGGGACGAAGAACTTCCCCGAAGAGTTCATCCTCGGGCAGCTCTACAAGCAGGCGTTGCAGGCGAAGGGCTTCAAGGTCTCGTACAAGGAGAACATCGGGTCGACGGAGCTCATGCAGACGTCTCTCACGAGCGGCAAGCTCAATATGTACCCCGAGTACACCGGCGTGATCGTGCAGGACGTCTTCCGCAAGACGTCGCCGAAGACGGCGAGCGCGACGTACGCACTCGCAAAGACGCTCGAGGCCGGCAAGGGCTACACACTGCTGAAGCCGACGCCGTTCTACGACACTGATGTCGTGGCGGTCACGAACGCCACGGCGAAGAAGTTCGGGCTGAAGTCGATCGGCGATCTGAAGAAGGCCGGCAGCTTCAAGCTCGGCGGGTTCCCCGAGTGCAAGACTCGGGCCACCTGCTTCCTCGGCTACACGAAGCAGTACGGCCTGACGAAGGCGTCCTTCCTGCCGCTTGCGGGCATCTCGGCGTACGCGGCGCTGGATGCCGGCACGGTGCTGGCGGCCGACGTGTTCTCGACCGACCCGCCGCTTGGCAAGGGGTCGAAGTACACGGTGCTGGCAGACCCGAAGCACGTCACGGGCTTCCAGAACGTGGCGCCGATCGTCAAGACCTCGGTTGCGACGGCACTCGGCTCGAAGTTCACGAGCACGGTCAACGCCGTGTCGGCGACGTTGTCGCTGAACGCGATCGTCGCAATGAATAAGGCAGTGATCGTGAACAAGCAGGACCCCGCGAAGGTTGCGAAGGCCTTCCTGAAAGCCAACAACCTCCTCTAGTGCACATCGTCGTTCTTGGTGGAGGGTCGTCCGGCGAGCATTTCGTCGGCGCCCTCCGCCGGCTCGACAACGAGTCAGAGGTGACCGTCGTCGAGCGCCGGCTCGTCGGCGGGGAGTGCTCGTACTGGGCCTGCATGCCGACGAAGACGATGCTGCGCGCACCGGAGCTGCTCGCGGCGGGCCGTCACTCGGAGGGCGCGATCTCGGGCGCGTCGCTCGATGTGCAGCGGATCTTCGCGTGGCGCGACCAGGTCGCCGAACGTGACGACTCGTCGCAGGTCGAGTGGCTCACCGCGCGCAACGCGAAGCTCATCCGAGGCGACGCGGTCGTGTCGGAGCCGGGCGTCGTCACGGTCGACGGCAGCGTCGAGCTGCGCTATGACCGGCTCGTGATCGCGACCGGCTCACGGCCGATCATCCCGCCGATCGAGGGGCTTGACGGCGTCGACTACTGGACGAACGTCGACGCGACGGAAACGCTCGAGGTGCCCCCACGCCTCGCCGTGCTCGGCGGCGGCCCGGTCGGCTGCGAGCTCGCCCAGTTCTTCCAGCGCGTCGGCTCACGGGTGACGCTTATCCAGGGCGACACTCGCCTGCTTCCGCGCGTCGATGCAGACGCCGCAGCCCTGGTCGACGACGCGCTGCGGGAGGATGGCGTCGACATCCGCCTCGACGTTCGTGCCGGAAGTGCAACAAGTAACAGTCTGTTACTAAGTGACGGCTCCTCAGTCGAGTTCGACCGGCTGCTTCTGGCGACCGGCCGCCGGCCGAACGTGGATGGGCTTGATGGGCTCCGGCTCGAGATCAGCCGGCGCGGCATCGAGGTGAACGACCAGATGCGCGCCGCCGAGAATGTGTGGGCACTCGGCGACGTGACGGGGATCGCCCCCTTCACGCATGTCGGCAAGTACCACGCCCGCGTCGCCGCCTACGACATGGACGGCCGCGACGTGAGCGCCGACCATCGTGCAGTGCCCGCGACGATCTTCACCGATCCGCAGGTCGCAACGGTCGGCGACACGAGCGGCGGCGTGAGCTCGACGTGGCAGCTCACCTCGGTGCCCCGTCTTTCAACTTACGAGCGCCCGAAGCGCCCGGGGTTCGTCAAGGTCGTCGCTGATCCGGAGCGGCGAGTGCTGACGGGAGCAGTAGCGGTCGGCCCGGAGTCGGGCGAGTGGCTGCAGCAGCTGACCCTCGCAATCCGCGCCGAAACCCCGATCGAGGTGCTGCTCGACGTCATCCAGCCCTACCCCACGTTCAGCGAAGGCGTGTTCCTCGCCCTGCGCGAGTTGAACCTCGACCTCTAGGCACTCTCGGGCGTCAGGACGCCGCCGCTCTCACCGGCATCCGGGTAGAGCGAGAGCGCCCACAACGGCTCGGCACGTAGTCTCATCCAAGAGAAACAATCCTCCCGGTAGTGAGGGATTCGCCGCACCAAGCACACGTGATCGGCCCCACGCTGGGCACACGACCAACCATCCGGTTGGGTTCCGGGCGCTCGTGTTGGACAGATTCTGCATCACGAGACGCCCGGCCCAATCGATTAACCGCCGCTGATCGTCATGGGACGACAACCATGAACGCGACGTCCCACGCCGGCGCCCAATGGACAGACGGCGACGGAGCGAACTTCAGCGTACGGACGCCAAACGTGCCTGACGGGCAGCCGCCTCCGATGTCAGGTTCCGCAACGTTCAACGACGGTTGACGTGAGTATTCGACGGACGCCACCCACGAGCGCTGGCTCGGATCGAGCGGAATGCTCGGGTGGAGGCAGTAGAGCCCGGTAGCAGGATTGGAAACGCTGTCGAAGTTCCGGGAACGTGCGGAGACGAGCACGGGGTCGTCGCCCAGCGAAACCTCGGCTGGGACGACATACGCGTATGCGACGACGGCTGAGTTGCCTTGCGGGCCGACGGGGCCGGCAGGACCCGCCGCACCGGTGGCACCGGTCGCACCAGTGGCACCGGTCGCTCCGGTCGCCCCTCTTTCACCTGTCGGGCCGGTCGCGCCGGTGTCGCCTTTCTGGCCTTGCGCACCAGTCGCGCCTACCTGACCCTTGAGCGACTTGACGAGCGCCGCCGAAAGGTCATGCGCCTTGATCGTATGGTCGACCAGGTGCTTCGACGTAATTGAATGAGCCTTGATCTGGTTACCCGTAATCAGGCTCTGCACGTTCCCGCTCGCGGCCGAAGACACGACCAGTACGGCGGTAAGTGCCAGCGCAACCCACAGCAGTTTGCTGCGCATCACGCACCTCCATTCCCCAAAAGCGGAGCGGGATCGCTCCGCTCGCAACACACAAGTTTTCACAGCCTTACGTCACAGCCAACACCAATAATCCGCAGCCTTCATCCGCAAATCCGCTGAGCTTGATCAGTGGTTTCTCACTGACCAAGATGATCGTCGATGTCTGCACCGAGCCGCTCGTGCGTTCGCAACCAAGGGTCGAAATGTGTGCCGTCCTGCCGTCGCCACCGCGATATTCGGGGGCGATGAGGATCTGCAGCGCGCAGAGTACGTTCGGCACGGGCGCGTCCTCTGCAAACCTTGCTTCGATACCCCGTCCGGGAGGGTCGCGACGACTCCGTCCCACGCGGCGGGTACCGCGTGGCCCGCGCCCACGACCTCGTCGCGCTCGTCGTCCCAGGCATAGACGAGGAGTTCCGGATACTCGGCAACGACGCGCTCGCAAAATGCAGCGTCACGTCAGTGCGGAGCCTCGCACTTCGGAGCTGACCTCGCTAACCGCCGCGGAGAGATCAGCCGCCTCCAGTCTCGGGCTACGGTCTCAGCGTGGCTTACGACACCCCGCCGTGGGAGCAGATCTGCCTCTCTACGGACAGGCTCTGCCTCCGGACGCCAACTCCGCGAGATGCGGAGGCCATGCACGAGCTGTTCGCGGATCCGGTGGTCATGCACGGCTTGAACCGAAAACCCGTCTCTGAGCTCGACGAGACCCGGGCACTGATCGAAGGAGGGATCGGCGGTTGGAGAACCGACGGGGTTGGACCGTTCATTCTCGAGACGGCGGAGACTGATCGCCGCGTCGTCGGCTGGGCGGGCCTGATGATCTTCGACACGCGCGGCTGGACGCCGTCGACTTGGACGAGCGCGGAAAGCCATGCTCAGCCTGAACTCGGCTGGGCGCTGATACGGCCGCACTGGGGCTTCGGATATGCGACCGAGGCAGCCGCGGCCATCCGTGACTGGGCATACGAGTCTCGATCCATCGAGCTGCTGGTCTCTTTGATCTCGCCCGACAACATCCGCTCTCAGCGCGTCGCGGAAAGACTCGGCGCGACACCGACCGAGACGGTCACACCCGCGCACACGCAGCAGAAAACGGTCGTCTGGAGACATACGCCCGCGGCTTGACGCCGAAGCGACGCTGCGCGGATTGCGCGCCGCCGTCTCCGCTCAGACTCATCTGCATCACTGGCGTAGGCGAACGCGAATCCGACGCCATCACGATGACAATGGCCTTCGAGGTCGGCTTCGCAGAACGCGGTTCCCGCGGGAGAACCGCTCACCTTCACCGACCGACCATGACGTCCACCGTGCCTCTGCCGCTTGCGAGCAACCCGCCTGTTCCCTGCGCGGCGGCGCTGATGTGGTGTTGCCCTGCCGGCCGGATCGACGGTTCGGTGAAGGTTGCGGTGCAGCCAGTTGTCTCGACCGCATCGTTCGCTTCGTCTCTCCAGGCAAGAGCGCACTGACCGCTGCCGAGCTGTTGGCCGTTCGTGTCGTAGACCTCAGATCGGACCGCAAATCGCTTTCCGACCTGCGCGCGAGCGACGTCGGGAATGAGCACGACGCGAAGCCTGCTGCCAGCGGCGGGTGTCTGGCTCGCCTTTGACGTCGGTGCCGCGTTGTCACCGCTGTGCTGCTGGACGATCCACCACGTGAGACCGCCGGCGATCACGAGTGTGCTTGCGAGCGCGAGCGGCTTTTGGCGGGCGCCCGGGATCGACGGGAACTTCACCGGGCCGGCTTCCACGCCGCTGCCCACGATCGCGGCGAGCACACCGACGACGCCGAGCAGAACGAGAAGTCCGGCAACGTCGCTCGCGCTCATCTTCGAAGGACTTTACGGTCGCGCTCGGTCGTTTGCCAGCGCCGAAATGGCCGCCGTCGTGGGAGTCCCGCGGTCGCTAGGCGACCTTGACCGGCCCACCGAACGCTTGCTCGAACACACGCCGAGCGGCGCGCCAATGTCTGAGATGATTGTCGCCGGGTCGCCGAATCGAGGGGACGAAACAGGAGCTTGCCATGAAGGCGCGCAGGATCTCAGCAGTCCTCTGCTCGGGTGATCTCGGTCAGAGCCAGACGTTCTATGAGCAGGTGGTGGGGCTGACGCTGTCGGCGGAAACAATCCCGAATCACCTTCTCTTCGAATGCGGCGACGGAACGACGCTTCTCGTCTATGGACGACCGGCACCGAACAAGGCCGATCACACACAGGTGCGGTTTTGGACCGATGACGTCGAGCGCGACGTTCGGGAGCTTGCGAGCCGCGGTGCTGTCTTCGAGGACTACGACTTCCCCACCCTCAAGACAGTCGATCATGTCGCCACGACCCCAGGCATCGGCAAGTCAGCCTGGTTCAAGGACCCCGACGGAAACACGCTCGCACTCTTCCAGCCCGAGTAGCACTCCCGGGT